>JAJDAM010000903.1 GCA_029261905.1 Deltaproteobacteria bacterium | reverse complement strand
CAGCCGCGCGAGTTCGCGCTGGCTGGAGGTGATCGCTGCCGGAGACCCGCCGGACGCCCGCGACAGCACCGCACCCGCCGCCAACCGAGAACCCGAAACCCGCAACGCGCGCTCGCAATCGGCTGGCTGAGCGCCCCGCTTGCGACATCGAAGGGACATGCGCGGCCGCAACGCGCGAAGCAGCGCGGTCACGCTGCGCGCATTGACCGACTCGATGGTTCCCACCAAGGACTTCGAAGTGCGCCACGGACCGACGGGCCAGTCTCGAGGCGCATCGGGTGCTGCCGGACTGGCCGGAACCTCGGCCTGCAGCGCGAGTGCTCCGGAGAGAAGCGAATCGATCCACGGGTCCGGTACCAGGCTCGCCGCGAGCACGGGGTTCATCGCAGCGATTTCCAGGATCGGAGCGAGTTGGGGCGCAAGTTCGAGCAATTGATTCGAGTCGAGCGTCGGCGATTCGGCCGACACGGCCGTCGCGTACAGGACCATCGCCGAAACGAGGCCCAAGCATCCCAATCCGCAGTGTCGCGCCAAGACTCGCCCCCCGGTACCAGAGTACCAACGAGTGCACCCACGTCGACCGCGCGCCCCCGTTTTGAGACCGACACGAGCCGCGAGTGGGGCATGGAGTCCTACCCACCGGGCGAGACACTCGGCCGCCGCGAGGTGCAGACAGCGCTCCGGCTGAAGCCAGTCCAGGCCCCACTCTCACCACGGCTAAAGCACGAGTTCCCTCTGGACGATGAGTTTGGCGTCTATTTATTGGAGGCCGAATCATGCGCAATCGAAGCATCATCCTTACGGGAATCGCCGTCTTTCTCCTGTGCTGTCTCGGCCCCGGAACTGCACTGGCGAGCGTGAAGTGCCAGTGCAACAACGGCTCGACGACCTTCGCGATGAGCGCGGACTACGACGATGACGATGTCGAGGAGAGCTGCAACGACGCGTGCAGCATTTCAGGCGGCGGCCGGGTTTGGCGTGTCGATTCCGATGACGACGACAGCGGCGACGTCACCCTTCGACCCGGCGAGCGGCGCCGCGAAAACCGGCCGGCTGCACCGCGCCGCCGTTGATCCATTTCCTCCGGTCGCCCCATGGAGTGATTCTTCCTCGGGGCGACCGGAACCTGTCCACGCGAGATTCAAAACGACCAGAATCGCGGGATCAAAACAATCGCGATCACCGCGCACAGCAGGTTGAGCGGTAGGCCCACGCGGACGAAGTCCGTGTAACGGTACCCACCCGGCCCGTACACCATGAGATGCGTTTGATACGTAACGGGTGAGGCGAAGGCACAGGTTGCTCCGATTGCGACGGCGATCGCGAACGGGCGCGGATCCACTCCGATTTGACCGGCCGCTGCCACAGCGATCGGGAACATGAGCGCGACCGAAGCGTTGTGATGCAGCAGTTCGGACATCATGTTCGTGACCACGTAGATGGTTGCGAGCACTGCCAGCGGGCCGAACAGGTGAGTGGAATCCACGACCAAGCCGGCGATCGCCGCGCCCGCTCCCGTCTTGTCCATCGCCGATGCGATCCCGAGACCAGCCCCGATCACGACCAGGACGTGGAGTTGGATGCTGCGCCGCGCGCCCGTGCCGGAGATACAGCGGGTCGCGATCAGGATGCCACCAGCCACGAAGGCGCCCAACGAGATCGGTAGCACGCGTGTAGCCGCCAGAACGACCATGGTCAGAAACACACCCGCGGCGAGCCAGGCGCGGTCGTGGCGCGGCGGCGTCGAATCGGGAATCTCGCTGACGAGGTAGAAGTCCGGGCTATTGCGACGGGTGCGCAGAAAACCCGGAGTCGCTTGTATCAACAGCGTGTCGCCGGCGCGCATCACGATGTCGCCAATCTTCCCGGTCAGCCGCTCGCCGTTGCGGTGCACGGCGATCACGGCGGCGTCGTATACGGCCCGGAAGTCCGCGTCGCGCAGCGTGCGGTTCGTCAGCGGCGACGAGCGCGACAGCACCGCCTCGACCAGCGGATGGCGAGGATCTGGGAGCCACGGTTCCTCGTCTTCCAGCAGCGGTACCAGACCGCGGATTCGCTGAAGCTCGACGATCGTCGACACTGCACCGGCGAAGACGAGACGATCGCCGGATCGCACGATCTCCTCTGAGCCGACGGGTGAGATACTCATTCCCTCCCGCTCGATCTCGAACAGAAACAGCCCCGGCAGGTGCCTCAAGCCGGCCTGCTCGATGTCGAGCCCAGCCAATGCACAGTCGGGCTCCACCCTCAGCGTCACGGTGTATTCGCGCGTGCGTTCTCCCACCTCAGCCGCGGGGTCGGGGCGACTTGGCAGCAGCCGCGGAGCAACCAGCAGCAGGTAGCCCAACCCCAATACGCAGACAGGAACTCCGACTGCGGCAAGCTCGAAGAAGCCCAGCGGCTGCATCCCAGACTGCCGCACCAGCCCATCGGCAGTGAGGATGACGCTGCTGCCAATTACGGTGATGGTCGAGCCGAGGATGGTGGAGTAGCTGAGCGGGATCAGCAGCCGGCTCGGAGCGATGCTGTGACGCCGCGCCCAATCGATGATGAGAGGCGTCATCATCGCCACGATCGGCGCATTGTTCAGAAAACCCGACAGGCCCGCGAGCGGGGGCAGCACCCGCGCCATGACGACGCGCTCACCGCGGGCCTGCCCGAACAGCCGGCCGAGAGTGAGCTCGAGCGCGCCGGTCTCGCGCATCGCCGCCGACAGGACGAACAGCGCGCCCACCGTCATCATCGCGGGGCTCGCGAAACCGGCGAACGTCTCGCTCGGGGTTAGCACGCCAGCGGTGGCGAGGACGAACAGACCGCCCATCAAGATCAGATCGGGGCCTGCGATACCCCTGATCAGTGCAGACAGCATTCCGCCGATCACACCGATAGTGAGCCAGCCCTCCCAGCCAAGCGTATCCATCGAAAAGCCACCATAGCCGGCCGAATGCATGCGAGCGACTGCCGCCGAGCATTCCTCGCGCTAGTGGCTCGGCTCCTCCGGCTTTGCTTCGTCTCGAACGTCGCCTCGTTCCTCGATCACCCATGCACGTCCGACGAACGAAATCCCCTGGGATCCGCGTCCGCCCATCATGAGCGTCTCCACGATGGGCGCGTTCACCCTCGCGGTTGCCTCCCATTGCACGATGAAGCACGGACTGTGTCCGCCGGTCGAGTCGGACTCTTTCACGACGAACTCTGTGGACGAAAACGGGCCGATGACGATGGGCTTGTCGACGTAGTGGCGCAGGTGCTTGCCCTTGGAATCACGGTAGTCCACGGCGGTCACGACGATACCGCTCGCAGGGTCCGTATTGCGGACGACGAGCGTTGCAGCCACCGGAAACTCGAACTTCGCGGTCCCCATCAGCACGTGTGAGTACGCCGCTGCGTAGATCGTCTGTCCCGTCGACCGGACGACCCGCTCGGCCGCAAACCCGGACGTCGCCCCCATGCCCAGCGATAGCGCCGTCCAGCAGATCACGACCCTTCGTACTCTGCGGTTGCCCATGTTCTTCTCCTCACGTTGGCATCAAGCTGTTCTACGCGCGGCGATCCTGCACGGTGCCATCGTCTGAACAGCTGCACGTGGCACAACTGTAGCGGGGGCCTTCGCTCGGCGAGACAGAGCCACAGCAGGAGCAGGCAGGCGAACGGAGGCAAGCGACTCCGCATCACGGCCTCGTCCCCGGTTGAGGGTGGTCTTTCGGAGACCATCGCCAGGTGCCCGATGAAATCTCCCGCACCACACCCTACCCTGCGCGGCATGCCCAAGAAGTCTCCCGGAAATCGCCCGACGAAGCGTTCGAAGAAGCGTCTCTGGGAGCTTCGCGATCCGGAAGCGCAGGCGGAGACCCGGAAGTACGCGCATCCGGTTCCGAGCCGGACCTACATTCAACAGTTCCTGGAAAAGCGCGGCGTCCCGACGCCGTCCGACGAACTCGCCGAAGCCTTCGAGTTGAATCGCGCCGAACGCAGCGGGCTTTCGATTCGACTGAAAGCCATGGTCCGCGACGGCCAGATCATCCGGAACCGACGCGGCGGGTATTGCCTGGTCGATCGGCTGGCGCTCGTCACCGGGGTGGTGAGCGCGCACCGCGATGGCTTTGGATTCGTGCTTCCGGACCAGGACGGGACCGAGGACGTGTTCCTGGCTTCGCGCTACATGAACGAACTGATGCACGGCGACCGGGTCGCCGTACGCATCCGCGGGCTCGACCGTCGTGGGCGGCCCGAAGGCTCACTGGTCGAGGTGCTCGAACGCAACACGACCTCGGTGGTCGGGAAGTACCATCGAGAGCAAGGCGTGGGCTTCGTCGTGCCGGAAGATCCGCGCATCCCACACCGCATCGCGGTGCCGTCGGATGCGGCGGCCAGAACACGGCCGGGCAACGTGGTGTTGGTCGAGATCACGACGCAGCCGAGCCGCAAGACTCAACCGATCGGACGCATCGTCAAGGTGCTCGGCAAACCCAACGCGCCCGGCATCGAGATCGACATTGCGATTCACGCCCACGGCCTGCCGACGGATTGGCCGGCGGCCGTCGAAGACCAGACGCGGCGCTTCGGTGACGACGTGCCCGCCAACGCCAAGCAAGGACGCGAGGATTTGCGGCACCTGCCGCTGGTCACGATCGACGGTGCCGATGCGCGCGACTTCGACGACGCCGTCTATTGCGAGTCGACCCCGTCGGGCTGGAAGTTGTACGTGGCGATCGCGGACGTAGCCCACTACGTCGAGCGCAGGTCGGCGCTCGACGAGGAAGCCCGCAACCGCGGGACGTCGGTCTACTTCACCCGACGCGTGCTGCCCATGCTGCCGGAGGCTCTCTCGAACGGGCTGTGCTCGCTCAAACCGAAGGTCGACCGCCTTTGCATGGTGTGCGAGATGCGCATCGGGCGCGACGGCAAGGTGTCGCGCGCGCGATTTTTCGAAGGCGTGATGCACTCCCACGCGCGGCTCACCTACGAACAGGTCGCCGCCATGCTGTTCGATGGCGACGCGAAACTGCGCCGCCAACACGCGAAGCTGCTCCCTCATCTCGAAGAACTGAACGGGGTGTTTCGCGCGCTGCTCGCCCAACGGCGCAAGCGCGGCGCGATCGATTTCGAGCTTCCGGAAGCCTACGTAGAGCTCGGCGAAGACCGCCGCATCGAGTCCATCAGCAGCTACGAACGCAATGACGCGCACCGGATGATCGAGGAGTGCATGATCGCGGCGAACGTGTCCGCCGCGCGCTACCTCGGCCGCCAGAAGATTCCGACGCTGTATCGCGTTCACGACAAACCCACTCCGGAGAAGTTCAAGGACCTGGAGTCCTTTCTCAAGACGTTCGGTGTACCATTCCCGCGCACCGAGGACATCGAACCGAGGCACTTCGCCGACGTGCTGGAGCGCGTCCGGGGCAAGTCGTACGACACGCTGGTCGAGACGGTGCTGCTGCGCTCCATGTCCCGTGCGGCCTACCAACCGCACAACCTCGGGCACTTCGGCCTCGCGCTCGAGCAGTACGTCCACTTCACCTCGCCGATCCGTCGCTACCCGGACCTGCTCGTTCACCGCGCCATCAAGCACGCGCTCTCGGGCAAGAAGCCGGGCAGCTTCGCGTACTCGGAAAAGGACATGGACCGGCTCGGCAAGCACTGCTCGATGACCGAGAAACGCGCCGACGAAGCCACGCGCGATGCGATCGCCTGGCTCAAGTGCGAGTTCATGCTCGACAAGATCGGCGAGCAGTTCGACGGCGTGATCACCGGCGTGACGAGCTTCGGTGCCTTCGTGCAGCTCCAGGACGTCTTCGTCGAAGGCCTCGTTCACGTCACGTCACTGGAGAACGACTACTACGAATTCGATGCACCCAGGCACCGTCTGGTCGGCACCCGCACCAACAAGATCTACCAGCTCGCCGCGCCGCTGCGCGTCGAGGTCGTCAACGTCGACATGGAGCAGCGCCGCATCGACTTCGAGCCGGCCGAGCCCAATGCGCCAAAGGGGCGCCCGCGCGGAAAGCCGGCACGCGGAGCCAAACCGGCCCGCGCGTCCCGCGGACCGAAACCCAAGCGCGACAACGCTCCGAAGAAGAAGGCGCCCGGACGACGAAAACCGTCCCGCCCGAAACAGCCGCGCCCGCCACGCTAGCCGCTCGTCCGCTTCACACAGCAGCCGTATCCCCTAGAATCGGGCGATGTGTACATGCAACCGAATCGTGTTGGCCTCGGTATCCCTGACACTGGTCGCGACGCTGCTTCATTGCGCGCCGTCCGCTCCGACGCGCTCGTCATCGCCCGGGCCCCCCGAAGCCGGTTCTTCGTTCGATGTATTGCACGAGGGTTTCGGATTCCGGGCGAATCTCGATGGTTGGAGGATCTACCAGTCGGCTAGCGAGGCACCGCAGCAGATGCGGATCGCGTTCGCAGCCAAGAACAGCCCCGACGATCCGCCGCTGTTCCTTGCTGTGCGCGGCGGTTCGGTGCTGACCGCTTCGGTGATGCCGAACCTGGGCATCGACGCCGTCACGTTCTTCCAGTTGCTGAGTGCGAAAATGGCGGGACAGGCTGATTTTCCGAATGCGCAGACAATCGCTGGGACCCAGGATGTGCTCTATCGCGGAAGGGTCAATGCGGGGATCGCAATCGTCGACGCGTACGGTGTGATCCGGTCGCAGGATGGCCACATCGTTCATGTCGCACTCAATGGCGAAGCGTCGTCCATAGACGTCGACGCATTGTTCGCGGCGATCGAACAGGTCGAACTGCGCAGCGGCACCCAGTGGTCGAGCCCGTGGCTCAACCTTCGCTCACCGGTTGCGGGTGATCCGATCCCAGGCTTCGTCGCCCTGGGCGAACCGTCCCAAGCGCACGACGCCACGTTCGTACCGGTCCATTGTTCGCCAGGACAGAGCCCGTTGTTGTGGCGTGCCCCGACCCCGAAGGGTCAGATTTTCTTGTTCGGCTCGATCCACATGGGGCACCCGTCGTTCTATCCGTTTCCCGCGTCGATCGAAGCGGC
>JAJDAM010000902.1 GCA_029261905.1 Deltaproteobacteria bacterium | reverse complement strand
AAGCCGCGCGCGATGATCAAGCGCTGGATTTCTCCGGTTCCTTCGTAGATGTCTGTGATGCGGCAATCGCGCATCCACTTCTCGATCAAGTGATCGCGCGAGATTCCCATCGGGCCGAGCAGGTCGACGAGGCCTTGCGTGATCGCGCGGACCGCGGAGCCGGCGTGCGCCTTGCAGACCGACGACTCCATGTTGTTGGGCTTGGCATCACCGGCGAGCCAGGTGGCTCGCAGTGTGGTCAACTCGGCGGCTTCGTAGAGTGCTTCGAGGCGCGTGAAGCGCTCTGCCGCGGCCGATTGCTGCGCCGTGCCAGCACCGTACTGCAGTGAGACACCGGCCTTCTCGAGTTCTTCGCGGGCGAAGTCGAGTGCCGCCTTGGCAAGTCCCAACCCCATCGCCGCCGTCAGCGGACGCGTCATGTTGAACGTCTTCATCACGCCCCGGAAGCCGCCCGATGACTTCTTCGGGATGCTCTCGTCGCCGCCCAACAGGTTGCCACGCGGAATCCGGCAATCGTTGAACAGGTAGACGGCGGTGTCGTCGCAGCGAATCCCGAGCTTCTTCTCTTTGCCCGGTACGGTGAAGCCGGGTGCGGTCTTTTCGACCAGGAAGCTCTTGATCCCAGCGCGACCGGCCGACTTGTCGATCGTCGCCCAGAGCACCACGCCCTGGGCGCGGATGCCCGTCGTGACGAAAATCTTCTCGCCGTTGATCACCCATTCGTCGGTCTCCTCATCGAGAACCGCCGACGTCTCGACGCGCGAAGGGTCCGAACCGCAGCCCGGCTCGGTGATCGCCATCGAAAGTGTCAGGTGCGACCACTTGGCCTTCTGATCTTCGGTGCCCGCTGCGGCGAGTGCTGCGTTACCGAGCCCGCCACCGCCCTGCATCTTCGGTCGCAGCGAGTAGTCGCCCCAGTAGGCCGCGATCGTGTTCAGTGTCATCATCGCCGGGCCCTGCGTGTCATCGGGTCCCGGTGCGCCGGGGTGTTTGAGCGATGCCAGGAACTCCTCGGCGCCGGGCAGTATCTCGGGCGGCAGCTCCGCCTCGTTTTCGTCTGCATCGCGCGCGAACTGGCGGACGAATTCGCCTTGCGCGTAGATGTGCGCCAGACGCTCTTTGTCGTTCTCGGTCAGTGTGAAATCAATCATTGGATCTCCGTTCTACGCGTCCAGGGACGCGTGGGTACGAGGGGTGAGTGGCGCGGTTCAGACGCCCGCCAGGCCTTCGAGGACCGTCAGGGTTCGCACGTTGCGGAACCACATCTCGACGGGGTACTCGCGAATGAAGCCGTGGCCACCGAAGACCTGGATGCCGTTGTCGGCGATCCACATGGCCTTCTCGGACACGTACTGTCGGGTCAGGTGCGCCTGCTTGGTCGTGTCTTCATGACCCTGGCCTACGTGGCTCGCGGTCTTCCAGGTCATCCAGCGCATGGCTTCGACTTCGATGTGCATCTCGGCCAGCCGGAATGCGATCGACTGCTTCTTGGCGATCGGCTCGTCGAACGCGATGCGATCCTTGGTGTAGGGCACGCAGAATTCGAGGATGCCACGGCAGGCGCCGACCAGGATCGCCGAGTGCGCTGCCCGCGACGCATCGAGAATCGCACGCACGTTGCAGCCGTTCGACCCACCGAGTTTGGCTTCCGGGCCGACGCTGACCCGCTCGAGTTCGATCGAGACCGTCGTCAATCCGCGCAGCCCCGTGTTCTTTTCGGGCTCGCCGATGGTGAGGCCTTCGGCGTCGCTGGGTACGATGAACGCGTCGACACCGCCGTTGTTGCGCGCAACCACCAGGAAGTGGCTCGCACGATCGCCCATGACGATCCAGCCCTTCTTTCCGGACAGCACGAAGCCGTCGCCCTTGGGTTCGGCCTTCGTCAGCGGCGCCGCCGGGTCTGCCAGCGGTCCGTGCTCGAGCACCGCCAGCGAGGCGACGTGGAATTTCTCGCCGCAGAACAGCGGCAGCAACGCCTGCTTCTGTTCGTCGGTGCCGTGGTCGATGATTGCGTTGACGAACGCGTTGGGTGCCGTCGCCGCGATCGCCAGTGCCACGCCGCCGAACCCCAGCTCTTCGAGCAGGATGGCGTTGGTCACCGTGGAGCGTTCTTCGCCACCGCCACCGTATTGCTCGGGGATCTGCGTGTTCGTCAGACCCAGCTCCCAGACGCTATCCAGGAAATCCTGCGGGATCTGTGCGGTCTCATCGCAATCGCGCGCGATCGGGCGCATGGCCTCGTTGGCAAACTCGCGCAGCGTATCGCGGATGAGCTCTTGCTCTTCCGATAGTCCAAATGAAATCACGGGGTACTCCTATTCTTGTTGTTCGGTTTGAGTCGGTAATGAGTCGGTTTCAGTCGGTTTCGGACCGCTTCGGTCCGGTGCAGTCGAGGTCTTGCCTTCCACCGAGCCGGATTCCAACTCGGGGTGAGAGATCTGATGAAAGTAATGGTCCATCGCCGCTGGACCGCCGTCCTTGGTCACCAGGGACCGCTTGACCAGGTCGCGCGCGTCGGCGAGTCCGAGCGCCATCGCGCACCACACTTTTGCGTCGGCGGTGTAGCGGACGTCCGCGCGCTCTGCGAAGCCCTGCTCGACGTGACATTGCCCGTGGTCGATCTGGACCGACCATACGCCGCCGCCCGTACCGGTCAGCCGGATCTCGAAGGTGACGTTCGCCGTCTCGGCCTCGTTTTCGCGCAACAGGAACGGCAACGACTCGAGGATCGATTGCGGCGACGTCTCGGTGAATTGTGAAGTGTCGAGCTGGAGTGCCTCGAGTCCGTGACGTGTGAACCAGCGGGCGATGGAGGAAACGATCGGCTCGAGCGAGCGACCGCGTTCCGTGAGTTCGTACCCTCCGGACTCGAGCGATTCGACAAATCCGTTGGCGCGTAATTCACGAAGCCGACTCGACAGCACCCGTGGCGCGATACCCGTCCGCTGCCGGAGATCCTGGAATCCACGCGGACCGAGCAGTAACTGCCGGACCAGTACCAGGCTCCAACGATCGCCAATGGCGTCGAGCGTCCGAGCGACCGGGTCGTAGATACCACCGGGTCGCGGCACGCTCGGGCGGGCCTGGGTGTCGTCTCGACCCTCAGATTCGCTGGGTATTTCACCTGCCATACCAAGAGTATCTAACAGATCGATTTGGAGTATTCAATGGATACTTAGAAGCGATCCCTCCTGGATATCGAAGGTTGCCGGTTCGATCGCTCACATGAATGCGATCGTGTTCTCTTATCTGTATAACCTTCTGAATTTAAACAAGAAATTGTCCGACAGGGCGCGAGTCCACGAGGTCCCGACCGCGCAATCCGCCTCGCAGCCGGCGCGAGTTCTCCGCCGCAAGAATCCCACAGCCAGCAAGGCGAGCCCTTGCAGCAGCGCGCTCTGGGGTTCCGGAATCACTGTGACCGTGATGCGATCCCGCACCATCACGGGCTCTGCGGCGGCACTCACAGCGGCTGATTCGCCAAAGCCGAGGGGGGCCACCGGAACGCCGACCGTGCAACCGATCTCGTAAACCGAATCTACGACCGGCGACACTTCGAACTCACCGCTCATCAGCCTCTCGCCGCTCCACGCGCCCACCGCCGTGCAGTGCTGCGTATCGATCGACGACCAGGACAAAGTGGTGGTCTCGCCGGCGTTGATCTCGTTGAATTCCGAGGTCAACGTGACCGCAGGGAGCGGCCGAACGTTGATGTTCGTACGAGTCGTCTTGCCTCCGGAGCGAGCATACACATCGCGTCCCGGGCCCGGGCGATCTTCCGGCATTCGCGGTCTATTGGACCGTTCGTACCAATGGGCTTTCTGCAGATCGTCGAGCCAGCACGCGTGTTGGTCGAAGTCCCGCGTGTCGCCGTCCTCCCCCCACCCTCGAAGGCGCGCCCCGGCTCACCGACCCTCCAGGGTGTAGAATGACGCGATGAGCTTCCTGGAGATCGTCGAGCAGGTCCGGGCTTTCCTCGAACGCAACGAGCGCATGTCGCTCCGGGCTCTCGAACGCGAATTCGGTCTCGCAGAAGATGCCCTCGGGGAACTCGTCGAGGAGTTGGTCGACGTCCAACGCGTCGCCGTGTTGGATGGACGCGTGCTCGTCTGGTCGGGAGCGTCGACGAGATCGGCGCCCCCACAGAGAGCCCCCACCGCAGGCGATTCCGTTTCGCCCACACCCGATGCGATCGAAGCCGACGCCGAAGCTCGACCCACCCCCACGCTCGAAGGCGAGCGCAAGCAGGCCACGGTGTTCTTCGCCGACGTGAAGGGCTCGACCGCGCTGACCGAGCAAGCCGGCGCCGAGCGCTGGGCCGGTGTGCTCGATGGCTACGTGCGTCTACTCGAGGCCGGTATTCGGCGCTTCGACGGCACCGTGGCCCAGTACACCGGCGACGGCATCATGGCGCTGTTCGGTGCACCCATCGCCCACGAGGATCACGCGCAGCGGGCGTGCCTCGCGGCGCTCTGGTTGCGCGATGCGTTGAAGGACTACGCCGAGCAGGTCCGCGCCCAGCATGGGCTCGACCTCCGGGTCCGCATCGGCATCAACTCCGGCGAGATCGTCATGGGCAAGATCGGCGACGACCTCGGTGTGGACTTCACCGCGCAGGGCCACACCGTCCACGTGGCGCAGCGCATGGAGCAGCTGGCCGACGACGGCGTTCCCTGTCTGGCGCCGGCCACGGTGGCGCTCGTCGAGGGCTACTTCGAGCTGGAAGATCGGGGCGAGTTCGACATCAAGGGCGCATCGAAGCCGCTGCACGTTCATGCGCTCGTCGGCGTCGGGCGAGCGAAGACCCGACTCGAAGCCGGACGTTCGCGGGGGCTCTCCCGGTTCGTCGGGCGCGTGCACGAGATGGAGACGCTCGACTGGGCTTTGGCGCAGGCGCGTGAGGGTCGCGGGCAGGTCGTCGGCGTGGTCGGCGAAGCGGGTGTCGGCAAGAGCCGGCTCTGCGCCGAGTTCCTCGAGCGTGCGAGCGTGGCGGGAGCGGCCGTGCACCAGGGCCACTGCCTCGTGCATGCGAAGACCGTGTCGTATCTCCCGATACTCGAGCTGCTTGGCTCGATGCTAGGCGTCGATGAGACCGAAGACGAGGCCGAGCAGCGCCGCATCATTGCCGATGAACTCCGCGACCTCGCCCCGTCGTTCGTCGAAACGATTCCACTCGTTCTCGATTTTCTCGCTGTTTCCGATCCCGCGCGACCCGCACCCTCGATGGCACCCGAAGCGCGTCAGCGTCAGGTCTATGACTTCGTGCGGCGGTTGGTACAGGCGATGAGTGTTCGGGAGCCGCTGGTCCTCTTCGTCGACGACGTGCACTGGATCGATCCCAACAGCGATGCCTTCCTCGCCCAGATCGTCTCCGCGGTGGCAGACACACGGACGCTGCTGCTGGTGAACTTTCGACCGGAGTACGCCGCCGAGTGGATGGGGAGATCCGGGTATCAGCAGCTGTCGCTTCAGCCGCTGGTCACACGCGAGACCGAGGCGCTGCTCGACGAGTTGATCGGAACGGATCCCTCGGTCGCTGACATCCCAGAGCTGATCCGCGAGCGAACGGGCGGCAACCCGTTTTTCGTCGAGGAGGTGGTCCGTTCTCTCGCGGAGTCGGGGAGCCTCGAAGGACACTACGGTGAGTATCGACTGGTGGCGCCGATCGACACACTCGAGGTCCCCACGACGGTCCAGCCTGTACTCGCGGCTCGGATCGACCGTCTTGCAGAGCGCGAGAAGCAGACTCTGCAAGCGGCATCGGTCATCGGACGTGAGTTCACCGTTCCCGTCATTTCCGCTGTACTCGACTGGCCCGCGCTGGATCTCTCCGAATCCTTGCGCGCGCTCGAGGACGGCGAGTTCATCCATGTCCGATCGCTTTACCCCGTCACTGAGTACGCGTTCAAACATCCGCTGACCCAGGAGGTCGCACTCGGCTCCCAGCTTCGGGGGCGGCGAGAGCGGACCCACGCGGCGGTCGCAACGGCAATCGAGTCCGCGTTCCCCGACCGCCTCGACGAGCAGGCAGCGCTCATCGCCCACCACTGCGAGGGCGCCGGGGCCCGGCTCGAGGCCGCGCGATGGCACCAGCGTGCGGGTGCGTTGGACATGTCGAAGGGCGCGCTCACTCCGGACATCACACATCTGGAGCGCGCCTACCAACTGGCCAAATCCGAACCGGAAACTTCCGAGACGCTGAATATCATGCTGGACGCCTGCACCAGGCTGGTCCTCGTCGCACCCATCTGCGGTGTCGAGATGGACGAGCGCGATCGTCTGGCGGCCGAGGGGCGAGCACTCGCGCAGCGGCTGGGGAATCGTTTCGGGCTTTATCTCATCGAGTACGCAACGGCCACCGCGCGAATCTTGAGTGGTTGGTCGGGCGAGAGTCCCATTCCCGCGGCCAGGCGGGCGATCGCGATCGCAGAGCACCTGGATCTCACCGCGCAAGCCGATGCTCAATTCGCGGCCGGCAATTCTCTTTTTCACATGGGGAGGGTGACGAGCGGACGGCAAGCGACGGAGGCGGCGCTGGCGCTCACCGCCGGAGACCTCGATATCAAAAACGACTTCGGGATTTCGATCGAGATCTTCTCGACCTGGCAGCGGGCGGCGATTCTGATGTGGCTGGGGCACGCGAGAGAAGCGGCGGAGCAGTACGAGCGCTGCGAGAGACTGGCCCACGGCCGCCCGGAGCAGGAAGAATTCGTGCCATGGATCGTGGGTACATGGTACGGACCGCCCTACGAAGAACTCACCGGAATTCCGACAGACGCGCTGGCTCGGAGTCGACGCGCACTCCAGGTTGCCGAGGTCTCCGGCTCGTCTTTCATGCTCGTGATCGCACGGCTCTACATGGGCTGGGCGCACCTCAACCATGGCGATACCGCGGAAGCGTTGGAGCTGATGCTCAGTGCAGACGAATTTCTACGAGAGCGAAAGATCGGGGTCTTGAAGTGGAATCTCGGCCAAGGGCTTCTTGCAGAGGCGTACCTCGCGGCGGGCGATCGAGAGAATGCTCGCATCGTCGCGAACAGGTGTGTGGCGGATCGCGACGTGTGGGTATTCGAGCTGCGCGCACATCTGTCTCGATCGCGTGTACTGCGAGCCTTGGACGGCGCAGATGCACGGGCAGAAATCGAATCCACACTCGCTCGTGCTGATCTCCTTCTCGAAAAGAGTGGCGCCCGCGCGTTCGCGCCACTCATC
>JAJDAM010000901.1 GCA_029261905.1 Deltaproteobacteria bacterium | reverse complement strand
CCGGTCTCGGGGTGCGTTCGGACGACCGGATGCTCTGCGATGGGGTACTTCTCTCGCATCGCCGCCCGCTGCTCGTCGTCGAGTCCTCTTCCGAAGGTCGCCATGAAGTCATGGATGGCGACTGCACCGTCGATTCGCTCCTTCAACTCGTCGCTGAGGCCGTCGTACGCGGCTTCCATGTTCGCAAACATCGTGTCGCCGCCGAGGCTCGGCACCTCGATCGCCCGCAGCAACGAGCCGAGAGAAGGCTCGAGCCGCCACGTCACGTCGCTATGCCAGACGTTGATGAAGCTCTTGTTCTTCGGTCCGTTTTCGATCGTGAGGACTTCCGGGTAGCCCTCTTTGTTCTTGCCGAAGGGATGGACCTCGAGCTCGCCGAAGTGGCGCGAAAACTCGATGTGCTCGTCTGTGGTGATGTCCTGATCGCGGAAGAAGATCACTTTCCAATCGAGCAGAGCCTGGCGAACGACCGTGGAGCTGGGTTCGTCGAGCGGCTTCGACATCTGCACGCCGCTGATCTCGGCTCCGATCGTGGGGGAGAGGGGTTGAACTTCGATCGCGTCGACACTCATGGGGGGCTCCTGGCTGGGCGTGTTGTTGGGTGTGCTGATGGGCGTGTTAGTAGAAGGCAAACGAGCCTTCCGGGGGTCGCACAGCATTATGACCCGATGGGGAGCATCGCGCGAGCGCGTGCCAGCACCCGAAGTGGCCGCGACGTTCGATAAGTGATGTCATTGGAGTTGCCGGTTGGTGATCGAGCCGGAGGAGGGAATCGATGGCTCTACAGGTAGTTGGCGCTGGCTTTGGCAGGACGGGAACGCTGTCGCTCAAGACCGCTCTCGAGCAGCTCGGGTTCTCGAAATGCCATCACATGCAGGAAGTGACGATCAGCAGCAAGCAGGTCAACGCGTGGCATGCGATCGCTCACGGCGAAGCGCCCGATTGGGATGACGTCTTCGAGGGGTACGCGTCGAGCTGTGACTGGCCGTCGTGTACCTACTGGGATGCGATTCAGCGACACTATCCCGACAGCAAGGTCATCCTGACGATTCGCGATCCCGATCGCTGGTACGACAGCGCGATGGAGACCATCTATCCGGTGAGCAACGGGGTGCCTCAGTGGCTGAAGTGGTTGAGCCCCCGACTCCGAAAAGGGGTCGACATGATCTGCACGACGATCTGGGAAGGAACTTTCGACGGCCGGTTCGAAGATCGCGCGCACGCCATCGAAGTGTTCAACCGGAACACAGAACAGGTGAAGGCCGGGGTCTCACCGGAGCGTCTGCTCGTGTTCCAGGCGACCGACGGTTGGGAGCCTCTGTGCACATTTCTCGGTGTTCCCGTTCCCGAGGGCCCGTACCCGCACGTCAACGAAGCCGCGGATCTGAAACGTCTGCTGAAAGTCGTGCGCGCGTTGCGTTGGCTACCGCATGCGGTCGTGGCGCTAGTTGTTGCGTGGATTGTGTTCTGAGCTACGCGTCGGCTGGGTGCGTCACCGATACTTCGCTGACGCCTTCTACCGCAAGGATCACAGGCGCGAGGACGGCTTCGATCTTCTTCGCGAAGCGCTTGGCCTCTTTCGCCGGCTTCAGGGTGCCCTTTACATCGACCGGGTAGCCAGAAACGAGAAGGCCGTTCTCCAGCAATCCGTGCACGTGAACATGGCCGTAACCGCGGTGGAGTGGCTTTCCTTCGGATTCCAGCGCGACATGAAGGAAGCGCACGCTGGGTTCGAGTGTTACGACCTTGTGGTCGTCGGCCTTTGCCAACCGCGGGAGTAACTCACCGAGATCTTCGACGGTGACGAACAGCGGCGACGAATCGGCCGGATCGATGGCTTCGTCGGTGAGGTCGTAGATCTCCCGATTCAGTTCGGACATCACCGGCCGCATCAACGGAAAGAAGATCACATCGTCGATGTTCTTCTGTTCCGAAAAGATCATCGCCATGCGTTCGACGCCCGGACCGATACCGGTGGTCGGCGGCATCCCGTATTCCAGTGCCTCGATGAAGTCGTAGTCGATGGGATGGGTCTCTTCGGGTGTCGTGTAGGCTTCTCTCTTCAGGCGCTCCCAGGTTTCGAGCAGCGCCTGGGGATCGTTTTGTTCGGTCCAGTTGTCACCGACCTCGATCCCGCCGATGAAGATCTCGAAACGCTCGGCGACGCGTGGGTCATCGGCGGACGGCTTGGCGAGCGGCGAAATTTCGACCGGGTGGTCGTGGATCAGCGTGGGCTGCACGAGCGTCTGTTCGACGCGCGCTTCGAAGGCCGACAGCATTTGGAGGCCCGGCGTCGCCGCCGGCGGAGCTCCGAGTTCTTCGAGGCAACGTGCGGCAACCTCGGGCGTGCAGTCCAGGAAGTCGACATCGGTTTCTTTCAGCACGGCCTCCCGCATCGACACACGCCGCCAAGCGGGTTCGAAATCGATCTCGTGGTCGCCGACGTTGAAGCGGGTCTTTCCGAATACGTCCACGGCAATGTGACGAAACAGGTCTTCGATCAGATCCATGTTGTAGAGATAGTTTTCGAACGCGGTCATCGTCTCGATCATCGAGAATTCGGGGTGATGGCTGCGGTCGATTCCTTCGTTGCGAAAGTACTTCCCGATCGTGAAGACTTTCTCGTAGCCCGCCGCGATCAAGCGTTTCAAATACAGCTCGTGCGAAATCGACAGGTACGCGTCGACGCTGAGCGCATCCACGTGGGTACGAAACGGGTTGGCGGTTCCGCCTCCGTATTGTGTCTGAATGACGGGTGTCGAGAACTCGGTGAAACCCCGCGCCCAAAGGAATTCGCGTGCCGATCGGGTGATCGAAGCGACCCGCGCGAAGTGGTCTTTGATTTCGGGTTGGGTCGTCGCATGCAGGTAGCGACGTCGCAAGATTGCCTCGCGATCCGCCAGCCCCTTGTGTTTTTCGGGCAGTGGGCGGATCCCTTTTGCGAGTAACCGGACCGTGTCACCAAAAACGGAAACTTCGCCGCGCTGGGTCTTGTTGACGAGGCCATCGACCTGGATGTAGTCACCGACATCGAGCAGCTTCAAGTCTGCGTATCCG
>JAJDAM010000900.1 GCA_029261905.1 Deltaproteobacteria bacterium | reverse complement strand
CGGAACGGCGTTGATCGATACCGGCTCGCGGATGGACGAGGTGATCTTCGAAGAGTTCAAGGGCACGGGCAACAGCGAGATCGTGCTCGATCGCAAGCTGTCGGATCGTAGGACGTACCCGGCCATGGACATCAACCGGTCGGCCACCCGCCGCGAGGAGCTCCTGCTCGCCGACTCCACGCTGTCGCGCATGCACATTCTCCGGAAGGTCCTGGCGCCGCTCAATCCGGTCGACTCGATGGAGTTCCTGCTGGAGAAGGTCATAGCCACCGATTCGAACGAGGAATTCCTGGCTTCGATGAACCAATAGCGATTCAACACAGCAGATTATCGAAGCGCTGACGAAGTCAGTCCCCGTACCGGCCTCATGTGGCCAACTATCGCGGTGCTAGCCCGCATTATTCATGATCCCTCGTTGCGAGGGCACGGAGTGTGCAGCAGGTCGCGAAAATGCGGTGCAATCCGTGTCCGCAGCAGAGGGTTTCATGAATAATGCGGGCTAGGCTGCGGTGGGGTAGGTGATGAGCGAGCTACTGGAAAGAATTGCGGTCTTCGAGCGGATGGCCGAAGAGCTCGAAGAGAAGTTGGCCGACCCCGAAGTCGCAAGCTCGCCCAACGTGTACGCCACGTTTGCCAAGGAGCTGTCGCAGGTTCGGCCGATCGCGGAGACGGGTGCCCGCTATCGCCGCGTGTTCGATGAGATCGGCGATGCACGCGCGATGCTCGAAGATTCGGACCCCGGGGTGCGAGAACTCGCGCAGGCCGAACTCAGTGAACTCGAACAGCAGTCTGAGCGACTCGAGCAGGAGATCCAGATCCTGTTGGTTCCGAAGGATCCAAACGACGAGAGGGCCGCGATCCTCGAGATTCGAGCCGGCACCGGGGGTGACGAAGCGGCGCTGTTTGCCGGGGATCTGTTTCGGATGTACTCGCGGTACGCCGAGACGCGCGGTTGGAAGGTCGAGCCGATCTCGATCTCGCACAGCGATGGCGGCGGGATTCGAGAGGCCATCGTGAACGTCAGCGGCAAGGATGTGTTTGGCCGGCTCAAATACGAGTGCGGCGTCCACCGGGTGCAACGCGTCCCGACGACAGAATCGCAGGGTCGAATCCACACGTCCACGGTGACGGTCGCAGTGCTGCCCGAAGCGCAAGAAGTCGACATCGAACTGGATATGAACGAACTGCGGATCGATCGATTCCGCTCTTCCGGTCCCGGCGGGCAGAGCGTCAATACGACCGACTCGGCGATTCGGATTACACACATACCGTCGGGCCTCGTCGTGCAGTGTCAGGACGAGAAATCCCAGCACAAGAACAAGGCCAAGGCGATGACCGTGCTGCGATCGAGACTGCTCGATATGGAAACCCAGCGCGAAGCCGCGGAGCGTTCGGGTGCGCGGCGTGCACAGGTCGGGACCGGAGAGCGCTCCGAAAAGATTCGGACCTACAATTATCCTCAGGCTCGGCTGACCGATCACCGTGCCGGAATCACGCTGCACAAGTTGCCTGTGATCATCGAAGGTGATCTCGACGATCTGCTCGACGCGGTGCACGGCAAGCTCGCAGCAGACGCGCTCGAACAGGAGAGCGCGTGAGTTCCGTTTCGAACGAGGCCGATCGCAATTGGACGGTGCTCGAATTGCTGCGTTGGACGACGGAGCACTTCGGCAAGCACGGCATCGAAACCGCGCGTCTGGATGCCGAGTGCCTGCTCGCAGCTGCGCTGGATGTGCCGCGCATGAAGCTCTACATCGATTTCGACAAACCGGTGAGCCCCGACGACCGGAAAGTGTTCCGTGAGAACGTCGTGCGCAGAGCCCGCGAGAGGGTTCCGGTCGCGCAGCTGGTCGGCTTCAAAGAGTTCTGGTCGATGACGCTGGCGGTTACACAGGACGTGCTCACGCCGCGGCCCGATACCGAGACGCTCGTTTCCGCTGCCCTCGACTTGTTGCCGGACCGCGACGCCAGCGCCAAGGTGCTGGAGATCGGAACCGGCAGCGGCGCCGTCGCGCTCGCGATCGCGCGGGAGCGGCCCAACGCGCACGTCACGGCCACCGATATCTCGCCTGCCGCGTTGAAGGTGGCGATCCAGAACGCGGAATCACTCGGGATCGGAGACCGGGTTCGCTTCCTGTTGGGCGACCTGTTTGCACCGGTCGATACCGCGGGTTTCGACTTGATCGTTTCGAACCCCCCCTACCTCGCCGAATCGGAGCGGGATGCACTTCCCACCGAGTTGAGCCACGAACCCGAGGTGGCGCTGTTCTCCGGTGCCGACGGTACGGACCTGCTGCGAGCGCTCATTGCCGGATCGAGCGCAATGCTCGCGGGCAAAGGCGCGATCGCATTGGAACTCGCACCCGCCCAGGCACCGCAGGTGGCTCGGTGGTGCGAAGAAGCAGCGTTGGGAGATGTGGTGATCCACCGCGATCTCGCGCGTTTGCCCCGTGTCGTTTCGGCACGCGCGGGTGTACTGGGCGCGTCTGTCGAGCCTTCTCCCGAGGTTTCGGTAGAGGGAACGAATCGGGTTGCGCCGACAGTGTCCCCCAGCGAGGTCGACTGATGGATCGCATTGTCGTGAGTGGCGGGGCCGAACTCCACGGCGAAGTCACCGTGTCGGGGTCGAAGAATTCGACGCTCGCACTGATGGCTGCCGCATTGCTGCCCGAAGACGAAACCGTGTTGCACAACGTTCCGAAGCTGCGCGATGTCGACACGATGCTCGAGATTCTGCGCGCGCTGGGTGCCAAAGCCGATTGGCGGGATTCACGGACGATCTGCATCGACGCGAGCACGGTGAACAATCCGGAAGCCCCCTACGATCTGGTTCGACAGATGCGCGCGTCGTTTCTGGTGCTCGGGCCGTTGATGGCGCGGTTCGGGACTGCGCGGGTATCCGAGCCGGGAGGTTGTGCGATCGGAGTGCGGCCGATCGATCAGCACCTCAAGGGGCTCGAAGCTCTGGGTGCAAAGATCCAACACGATCACGGCTATGTGGAAGCCGCGACGTCGGAATTGCGCGGTGGCCGGGTCGCGTTCGACATGAATACCGTCAATGGCACCCAGAACGTGATGATGGCCGCCACCCAGGCGCGTGGTGAGACGCTGATCGAGAACGCGGCGCGCGAGCCGGAGGTCGTCGAGCTAGCCGAGGTATTGCTCGCGATGGGGGCCGACATCGACGGTGCCGGAACGGATCGGATCCGGATTCGTGGCGTCGGGCCTCTGCACGGGATCGACCACGCTGTTTCGGGTGACCGGATCGAGGCGGGTACGATGTTGGCTGCCGCGATCGCCACCCGCGGCGATGTCATGGTGCGAGGCGTCGACCCCCTGCAGCTGGAATCGACGCTCGAGAAGCTGCGCGAGGTGGGTTGCCAGATCGAAGTCGGCATCGACTGCGTACGGGCCAAGATGGAAGGGCCGATCGCACCGGTTCGCGCGGTGACGGCGCCCTTTCCCGGCTACCCAACGGACATGCAGGCTCAATTGATGGCGGTCCTGACGCTGGCCAGCGGCTCGAGCGTCGTGACCGAGCGTGTGTTCGAAAACCGCTTCATGCATGTCCCCGAACTACAGAGGATGGGCGCAGATATTGCGCTGTCGGGTCGTTCGGCACACATTCGCGGTGTTCCGGGTCTCATGGGAGCGCCTGTGATGGCAACAGATCTGCGGGCATCGGCCGGGCTGATCATCGCCGCGCTCGCAGCAGAGGGTGATACAGTGGTCAATCGCGTCTATCACATCGACCGCGGCTACGAGCGAATCGAAGCCAAGCTACGCGGTCTTGGCGCCGACATTCGGAGGGAGAATTAGTCATGGCGAGTCGAGCAACCAGCAAGGGGATCATTCCGGTCATCCGCACCTCCGATGCCGATTTCGAGGCGACGTTCATCAAGATGGTCGAACGCCGGCACCAGGAGGCGGAAGACATCGACAAGGCGGTTCGAAAGATCCTCAATCGCGTTCGCGATGGTGGAGACGAGGAACTGCTCGCCTGTGTGCGGAAGTTCGACGGTTCGAAGATCGATTCGATCGAGGAACTCGAGGTTTCGAACGACGAGCGCGATGCCGCTGCAGAACAGATCGATGGCGCGGACCGTGCAGCGCTCGGCAAGGCGGCGATGCGGGTGCGCGAGTTCCACCGCAAGCGGATTCCCTCGAGCTGGGAGGTTCGCGAGGAAGGTGGCGCAACGTTCGGCCACCGCGTACGTCCGCTGCACCGCGTGGGCATCTATGTACCCGGCGGGCAGGCGGTGTATCCGTCGAGTGTGATCATGAATGCAGTACCTGCATCCGTGGTCGAGGTGCCCGAGATCATCATGGCGACGCCGGCCCAGCCGGACGGCTCGATTCGACCTGAAGTCCTGTTGGCGGCCAAGGTCGCGGGCGTACACCGCATCTTCAAGATGGGGGGTGCGCAGGCGATCGCGGCAATGGCCTACGGGACCGAGACGGTTCCGCGCGTGGACAAGATCGTCGGGCCCGGCAACATCTGGGTGGCGACAGCCAAGCGGCTCGTGTTCGGCGACGTTGCAATCGACGGCGAGGCGGGCCCGAGCGAGGTTGCCATCGTTGCAGACCGTACGGCCACAGCGGCCTGGTTGGCCGCGGATCTCATCGCCCAGGCCGAACACGACGAACTCGCCAGCGCGATCCTGATCACCCACACCAATGCCATCGTCTCGCGCGTTCAGGACCACGTCGCCAAACAGCTGAAGGACCTCGATCGCGCGAAGATCGCGAAGAAATCACTGACGACGCGCGGCAAGATCATCGTGACCAAGGATGTCGAAGAGTCGATCGAAATCGCGAACCGTTATGCTCCCGAGCATCTCGTGTTGTCACTCGACGATGCGGACCTCGTATCCAAGGGGGTCACGAATGCCGGCGCGCTGTTCCTCGGTCACTATACACCGGTCCCGGTCGGGGATTACATCGCCGGACCCAACCACGTATTACCGACGGGCGGGACGGCTCGCTTCAACTCGCCGCTCGGGGTGGACGACTTCCTGAAGCGAATGAGCGTCACCCGGTTCGAGCCGCAGAAGTTGCGCGAACTGGGAGCGGACGTGATCCGGTTGGCCGCCATCGAGGGATTGACCGGTCACGGCACGAGTGTCGACCTGCGGCTGCAGCAGATCCGCAGTGCGCGACGCCAGCGCGAAGCGGCCCGTGACGCCGAAGCGGAGATCGAAGCATGAGCGGCGAAGCGTCGTCTCCCTCTCCGTCTTCTTCGCCCACCGGGCGAAATCGAACGGCCACGGTCGAGCGAAAGACCAAAGAGACCCAGGTTTCGATCGAACTGGATCTCGACGGTGCCGGCGAATACGAGATCAGCACCGGGATCGGTTTCTTTGATCACATGCTCGAGTCGTTCGCGAAGCACGCTTCGTTCGATCTCCGTATTTCCGCCAAGGGAGACCTCCAGGTCGATACCCATCACACGGTGGAAGATGTCGGGATCACACTCGGCCAGGCGATTCGCGAAGCACTCGGTTCGGCGGCGGGCATCCGCCGCTACGGCGGAATCTCACTGCCGATGGCAGAATCGAAGGTCGACGTGTCGCTCGACGTATCGAATCGGCCCTATCTCGTATACCGGGTCGAACTCGCGAATGATCGAATCGGCAGCTTCGATGCCACGCTCACTGAAGATTTCCTGTACGCCTTTTCGCAGAGTGCGGGGATCGATCTGCACGTGGAGCTTCGGTACGGAAAGAACCCGCACCACGTCGTCGAGGCCGTCTTCAAGGGGGTCGCGCGCGCCTTGCGCATCGCGGTCGAGAGCGATCCGCGTGTGGCGGGCTTGCCGACTGTGAAAGGCGCGCTGTAATCCCACCCCCCATGTCTACTTCTCCCCGAATCGCGGTGGTCGACTACGGCGCCGGGAACCTTCGAAGTGTTTCGAAGGCGCTCGAACGTTCCGGCATGACGGCCATCGTCACGGCCGAGGCGTCCGAGCTTCAACGAGCCGACGGTGTGGTGCTGCCCGGTGTGGGTGCCTTCGCGGACGCGATCGCGAATCTCCACCGGACCGGTCTGCACGATGCGGTTCGAGAGGTCGTCGTGTCGGGTCGGCCCTATTTGGGGTTGTGCCTGGGGTTGCAGGTGCTGTTCGAAGAGGGGGAAGAGCACGGCGTGACGCCGGGTCTGGGAATCCTGCCGGGCCGGGTCGAGCGCTTCCCGGATACCTGGACCGACAAAGATCCGAGCGACGGCAATCCCATCGAAAAAACTCTGCTGGTGCCGCACATCGGCTGGAACACCGTGAAATTCAGCGGCGAGCACCCGATGCTCGCGGCTCTGCCGGCAGAAGACACCTATTATTTTGTCCACTCCTACCGTGCCGTTCCCAGTCGCGAAAGCGATATCGTTGGCCGGGTCGACTACGGGGGAACGTTCGCTGCAGCTGTGGCGCGGGAGGGAATGTTCGCCGTGCAGTTTCACCCAGAGAAGAGCCAAACGGCCGGACGACGGCTGCTTGACGCATATGCGTCATGGGTTGCGTCATGCTGAGACGCTCGATTTCGACCCGCGAGTCGCGAACCCGGCGCGCCTGGCTCGCGTCATTCGGGTGCCTGGCACTCGGTTGTCTCGCCTACCTGACGAGCTGTGCAGCAGTGGTCCCGGCGCCGTCGGTCGAACACCACACGATGAAGATCCCGAAGGGATCGCTCGAGAAGGTCGCGGTGCTCGCCTTTCAACCGACCCCCTCGTTCGTGCGTGCCCGAACGGGTAGCGAGGAATCCGCCGAGTCGATTTCAGATTTGGTGACGCGTCTGATGACCGACGAACTGATGAAGCGCGGGATCGAGGTCATCGGCTCGAGCGACCTGCAAATTGCCTTTGCGGCCCAGGGTTTACCGAGTGGCCGCGTCGACCGGCGAGCTGCTGCGCAGGTCGCGTCCCGCGACTTTGGTGCCACCGCGATCCTGTTCGGTGAGGTTTCGCGCTGGCGTCAACGAACTGGAGAAAAATACGGCAGTGAGAGTGGGGCGAGCGTCGCATTCGACATGGGTCTCTACACGTCTCCCGAAATGCGCCGCCTCTGGACCTCGAAATTCGATGAAACCCAACGCGCGCTCTCCGAGCACTTGCTGAACGCGAGACGCTATCCCGGTGGCGGCACCCGTTGGTTGACCGCATCGGAGCTGGCCCAATGGGGCGTCGCATCCGCCGCGGACACGCTACCACCGAAATGACGCGCGTCACGGACCGATCGATGACGCGCGCGTCAATGGGTGCGTCATGCTGCTGAAGCGGATCATCCCGTGTCTGGACGTCGACAAGGGTCGCGTCGTAAAGGGCGTGCAGTACGTCGACCACGTCGACGCCGGCGACCCGGTCGAAGTCGCTCAGATGTATGACGACCAGGAAGCCGATGAGATCACCTTTCTCGATATCACGGCGAGCCACGAGGGCCGCGGCATCCTGCTGGACGTCGTGAGCCGCACAGCCGAGACGGTGTTCATGCCGCTGACGGTCGGTGGGGGGGTTCGATCGCTCGACGACATTCGCGATCTGCTCAATGCGGGGGCCGACAAGGTCTCGATCATGACGGCGGCTGTCGAAAACCCCGACCTCGTCGGCGAAGCCGCGGTCAAGATCGGCACCGCCAACCTGGTGGTCGCAATCGACGCACGCGCGAAGAGCGGTGAGCCCGGCTGGGAGGTGTGTACGCATGGCGGCCGCCGGCCCACCGGGATCGACACGGTCGAATGGGCGGTGAAAATGGCCGAATTCGGCGCTGGAGAAATCCTGCTCACGAGCATGGACCGCGACGGAACCAAGAGCGGCTACGACCTCGAGATGCTCCGCGCGGTCGCCGATGCAGTCTCGGTTCCGGTGATCGCATCGGGGGGCGGTGGCAGCGCCGATGACCTGGCGCAGGCGCTCGATGATGGTCCCCAGGGGGGACATTGCCAGGCGGCTCTCGCCGCGTCGATCTTCCACTTCAAGGAAACCACGATTCCCGAGGTCAAGCGCGAGTTGATCGCTCGTGGCCTGCCGCTCCGAGCTCCATCCGCTGCTCTCGCCTGACCCGTCCCGGCACCCATTTCGAGCGAGCGCGC
>JAJDAM010000899.1 GCA_029261905.1 Deltaproteobacteria bacterium | reverse complement strand
GCCAGCGCCGCCAGCCGCGCGCGCGCAGCCTCGGGCAACAACCTTCGCGCCACTGTCTTGAGCAGGTTGGGCCGCATCACCACTCTGTGGAGACGTTCGCTCCGGGGGACTCCGTAGGTGGTATTGTGGCGCTCGTCGAGATCGGGGACGAACCGGTCGTCGACTCCGAGGAAGCCGTACAGATCGGTCAACACCTGCCTGGGTTCAGCCACGTAGTCTTCGAAGAGAACCACGCGCACTCTCTCGTTCGAGAAACGTTCGCAGTAGCGCTTCAAACCATCGTGGTAGAAGCTCAGATTGAAGCCATAACACGCGAACGGCTCGTCGCCCCACGTCGCAACCGTGCGTGCCTTTTCCCGAAAAATATCCTCGAACCGGCGATGCGGAAACGCTCGCGAGTTCAACATGTGCAGGTAGTGCGAATAAGCACGCTCGACGGGATGCCGCAGCAACGCGACGATCCGAACCTCTGGCAGCTGCGCTTCGATGCGACCGACCGCGAGTTCGCTGTGGAAATACCGTGGCGAAGCCTCCCCCACCGCCGTCTCTCCGGCGACGCCATCAAATAGAGCGAGGTAGTCGTCGAGCCTGGTGATGGGGGGATCGATTTCGATCACGGGGCGTTTGGCGTCGGGGTCGTGAGAGAAGAAGTTGGGCTCCTTCACCGCCGCCATGAAAATGTCTGGATGGGCATTGAGGTGTTCGTAGAGCGCAGTGGTCCCCGCCTTCGCAACGCCGATCACGAGGAAGGTGGGCAGGCGGCTCATGGGCTGCAGGCTTTGGACAGAGCGGGACTCGAATCCGAGAACTTCCCGGCGACCGTAACATTCCGATCACCGTGCGAACGAGCGGTTCAGCGGAAACTCAGCCAGAACTCAGCGAGTGTTCAGTGAGAACTCAGCGAGAACGTCGCAACCACGGCGCGACGACGACCAAACCGATCGCGAACACGAGTCCGGCAGAGGGCTCAGGCGCACTGACTACGGAAGTAAAATCACCGCTGGTCCGCCGAAAGTCGAGAGACCCACGGACGATGTGCCCTGTGCGGCTCCACAGTACCGAGAAAGCAAAAGTGTCATCGATCCTCAGGATCGCACCGACACCGTTGACCCCGGAGAAATCGATTCCGACCATCTCGCCGCCCTCGATCGTCGCCCACGGTGCATCGGGGAAGTCGAGGTCATCATTCTCGGTGAAGACGGCCGACAGAATCTGGATGTCGAAATCCACGAGCAGCGCGAGGCCATCGGAAGCGGGTGCATCGAACGTGGCGCTGCCAACGCCTTCGCGGAATTCGTTGACGAATCCCTCGCCAAAGTCGACTCCCACCAGATGGACGTCGATGTCGTACGACATCATGTTCGCATGCGCTGGTGCGGTCAATATGAAAACCGATGCAATCAGCCCGGTGACCTTCAGCAATTTCAGCAACTTCATTTCTCGCTTCCTCGAATAACCACTGATCCGGCGTCCAACCCCCGAAAGGGTCCGATTGGTGCCGTCCGTCTTCTGAAAAACTTAACAAAGATGTGGTGCGATTCCACAAATAAAGTGGCTATCTCCCCACATTGATTCGATTCCTCCAAACATGCAGTTTTTCTCTTTATTTTCAATTGGTTACGACAATCCATTGCAACTGAGAAACCGCTCGGCTGCACCTTGTCGATCGGCTCGAACCCGGTTCGGTCCACCGGCGAGAGCCAAACCGGCATCGGCATCACGGTTCCGGCTGCTCGCCACCCGACAGCCCCACATCGAACAGGCTGAAGTACAACCTCCTCACATTCTCGATCGTTCGACTGACAAACAACCCCAACCTGTCGTCGAGTCGTACGTCCTCCAAGCTCGACACGACCTCCACCACCGCGTCGCGCACCCGGTGACCACTGCCGCTGTTGGTCATGATCACCAGGCCATCGCCGCGTTCGGGGTGGAAGCGCGAAAAACATCGAAAGCCCGATCCGCTGGCGCCGCTGTGATGGACGTAGCCACTACCCGGATCGATCCGCCAACCGAGTGTGCGGATACTCTTGTGCGCCTGCTCGCGCCACTGCACCGTGACCATGCCCTCTCGCAGCTCGGGGCCGAGGGCGTGCTCCGAAGCCGGATCTGAATCCAAGAGCATTACCAGAAATCGAGCGAAGTCAGACGCTGTGGTGTAGAGCGAATAGGCCGCATGCGGTTGATCGTAGAACTCACGCTTGATTTTGGGATTGCCATCGTCGTCGTGGCCGACCGCGAAATCGTCAGCAAAGCGCTCCTCCCAGCGAAAGCTGCTGCGCGTCATCGCGAGAGGTCGCAACAGCGATTTTTCTGCGAACGTTCCGAAATCCTGCTGCGTCAACTGCTCCACCACTCGCTGCAGGTAGAGGAACCCTTCGTTTCCATAGAAGAAGCGGGTTCCGGGCTCGAAGAGAAGTTCGACGGGGCCGCCCGCCTGCCAACCTCCGCGGCGCGTCATCGGCAATCCCGTGGTGTGTAGCAGCGCCATCCTCGTGGTGATCTGCGGCGCGAGTGCTTGGTCGGGCAGATACGGATTCGGCAGATAACTGTCGAGCGGTCGATCGAGCTCGAGCATTCCCGTATCGACGAGTTTCAATGCCGAGTACGCCAGCAACGGCTTGCTCATCGACCCCGCCTCGAACACCGTGTCGTGATCGACGGGTGCGTTGGACGTGGCGTCGCGTACACCGAAGGCTCCGCTCCAGACCAGCTCGCCGCCACGAATCAGTGCGATCGACAGCCCGGGCACCTTCATCTCCCGCATGATCTCGGGAATCGAAGCGTCCATTGCAACGGCGATGTCTCGCGTTTGCGCAGCGCTGCCGGGCCGAAGCGTCATCCAGACGATCCAAACCGAGGCGCCAATCAACACACACGCTGTGATTCGCCTGGGAGCCCCTTTGAATCTCACCTGCATGATTCATGATCCCAATACGAGCGGTGGGCCGGCGCTGCGCTTTCGTCGCTCCAATCGAGCTGGCATAATATCCGCGTCCCGTTGTGACTGCCCATCAGCGAGCCTCAAAGCTCATCGACGAAAGCCTCTACCCGTATCCCATGAGCGAAAGCCCCGACGATCGTCCTCCGCGTAGCAAACTGGCGCGCGTCGCGAAGATCGTCACTGTGACGTTGCTCCTGATCATGACCGCGATCGTGGCAGCCGCCTGGTTCTCAGCGAGCACCGACGACGATCTCCGGTTCGACTACGAAGGATTCGATTGAACGCACTCCGACTGCCGATCCAGCGGGGTGTCAACGACCCCGTGCCCACAAGATCGATGCAGGAACCGCCACCAGCGCGTATGCGGCCGTCGCCAGATAGAGGCTCGTGGAGATCCCCACCCAAATCGAGATTCCGACCGCAGTCACCGAAGCGAGCACTCCCGCCGCGCCGTTGACGCCCCACATCCACGGGGTCGCCTGAGTCGAGATCCGTCCGACCAACCGCAATCCGACCGGAAAGCAGAGTCCCAGCGGAAACGCAGCGAGCCCGACGATCGTGGCTGTCACCGCCACCCGACCGAGGAGATCGAGTTGAACGGTCGACTCGATGACGGGCTGGATCGCGAGCGTCCAAACCAGCAGATTCAGCGCGATCGCAACAGGAATCGCCCGAGTCCAGATCGATCGTGACTCGATATCGAGGCGGTCCGAGAACCAGCTTCCGGCTCCGGTCGCCAGAATCATCGAAAACAGGATGACGCCCAGCGAATAGCTCGGGTGACCGAGATAGACGGAAAAACGCTGCATCATCGGGATCTGAACAAACATGAAACCGGCACCGATCAGAGCGAAATAGGTCACGGCCAGCGAGAAATCGGAAAGCGTCATTTCGGGTAGCCCCGATCGAACCAATGGCCCGATGATCGTCGTGGCGACCAGCACAAACGTGATCAACCACAGGATCACGAGTGTGTAGCTGGCCACGATGTTTCCGGTCGCCATCACGCCGCGCGACGCGGGCGCGTTCATCTCGGAGAGCAAATACTGTGGTTTCAAGATATTGAAGAAGAACGGCTTCTCGTCGGTCGGCGGCGTGTAGTCGTAGGGGAGCCCCGCTACGGCCGACTCGATCTCGTTCAAGCTCTGGCTGGCAGCGATTCGACCCAGCAGTTCATGCCCGGGCGCCCAACCCGGCGCCAGCAGCACCCGGACCGATGAATCCTGTTCGACCTCGGCGAGCCTGCGCAGATCGGCCAGCGTGAACGGTTCGTTCGAAATCACCAGAGTCGCCACTTTGGAGCGCGAAACGAGGATCAAGTTCTGCTGTGGGTTTTCGATCCCCGCTTCGAGCAGCGACGCGACCGCCAGCGCAACCAGTCGACTCGTTTCCGACGCGAACTTCGGCGAATGCCACCTCGACACGCTGAACATCCCGCCCGGCGCGAGAGCCCCGATGAAGCCCTGCCAGGCCTCGACGGTATACAGCCCGTTCTCAGACAGCATGAATGCACCGGCGCCCGTCGCCGCCCAGGTATCGATCAACGACATCTGGATACCGTCGAAACGGCCGTGGACCCGCGTCATGTACGAACGCGCCTCGTCATGGACCAGCGTGACGCGCGGGTCATCTGCGATTCGCGCATATTTTCGCAACGCGCCTTCCAGCAATTCGACGAAGGCGGCGTTCACTTCGACGCCGACGACCGACTCGCTGTTCGCCCACAGCGCAGCGAGGATGTCGCGACCGCCGCCCACACCGATCACCGCGTTGTGTCCGCCCTTACGCAGCAGGTACGGAAGCGACGTGATGTCGTATTGTGTCCAATCGAGCGATGCGGCCCGACCGTCCCATTGGGTCATACTCGTACTGGCGGCGCCATCGATGGCCATCGGTCGCCGGTTGACCGGCGGAAACCTCGCCTCTGGCGATCGAGCCCAATAACTCGGCTGGCCCGGTGTTGATTTCCGCACGGTGACCTGGCCATGAATCGTCCAGTGCTCGTAGTCGATGGAATTCGACTTCTGGAAGTTGCCCTTGGCCCAGATCGTCCGTATTCCGTGATCCGATACCTGGTTGATCCAGGCCGCGGCGACCAACACGATCACCAGAGCGAACTGCTGACGCGTGCGCCCCGTTTCGGCAAACCCGTGAAGGAGCGCAGCGCCGACCGCGGCGACGGCTCCAACCGCAAACATCGCAGACGTGATGTTCGAAAATTCGAACAGCAGCAGCACGGTGGCGCTTCCCAGAGCGGCACCGACCAGATCGACCGCATAGACCAGCCCACTCGGGCCGGGAATCCTGGTGAGAGCGATCGCGACACAGATCCCGGACAGATAGAACGGAATCGACAGCACGATTGCAGTCAGCGCGGTCGCAACAACAGTCGGTGTTCCCATGCTGTTCGGAATCGGAAGGCACAGGCTGACGATCGTGCAAAACGGAACCGAGATCGCGAACCGGCTCGCCGCACGAGCCATCCCGATGCGAGCCAAATCGCCTTCGAATTCGCTGCCGCCGAGGTACACGCGTACAGCGCCGGCGGCCATCCCGAACATCGCCGTCGATACTGCAAAAAACGAAAGGTGGTACCAGGTCGTGACCGAGAGCAGCCGGGTGTTGGTGATCTCGAGTGCGAGCGTCGACATCGTGATGATGAACAATCCCGCGAGAAACGGCCTGCGCTTCTGGGCCTCTACCCGAGCCCGAGAATTCGGATCCTCAGCGTCGCCCGCAGTCCCTTTCATGGCATATCACTAGCACGTTCGCGGTGGCACGGGGCTTCAGCGCAGAATTCCAGCTGGAGCAAAACCCGGCCACAATGACACTCACCGACCTTACACTCAACTACGTACCTCTCGACTGCAACCCCGATGGGGACCCTCACTCCACGTAGCCCAACTCCTCGAGACGATCCTTCAACTCCTCCGACACGACGTCGTGCCGAGGTGCCTCCGGCAGGCCCTTTGTCGTGGCGAGGTATGAGTCGAGCGCGAGCAGCAACTCGTGATGGCGCGGTCGCGGGGGACCGTACCGCGGAAGTCGCCCGGTCCCTCTGAGGTTCGCTGCTCGCTCCGGGACCATGGCAAACGGGTACGGACGCTCGGGCGCACCTTCGTCGGGCCGGCGGTTTCGTTCGTAGATGGCATTTGCACCGACCACCGAGACCCGCCGCTTGTGTTCGACGAACAAGTGACGCTTCGAAGTCGGTAAAGGCTCGGCTCGTTCATCGCCGATGGGCAACGGTCGCCCCTGAAACGACTCGGGCTGCACCACGCCAGCCAGCGACAGCAACGTAGGAGCGATGTCGATGACACTGACCGGCGTCTTCACGACGCGCGGCGAGGCCGTCGAGATAACCGAAGGGTCGCGAGGCGGGCGCCACAGCATCGGCACCCTAACCTGATCCAGTCGCGTCGAATGGCCGTGGGCAAAGTAGTAACCATCCTCGCCGAATGCTTCGCCGTGGTCGGCGCTGAGCAGTGTCGCCGGGTGCAATCCGAGGCTGTCGATACCCTCCAGCAGTCGCGCAACCTGGCTGTCGAGGTGCCGAATCTCGGCATCGTACAAGCGTTGATACGCTCCCAGCGTAAAGAGGCCGGGCAATGCCTGGTAGCTGGGGATTCCGCCCGGCGTGTAGTCGCCGTCGAGAACCCGAAGTCGGCTCTCGCCCGGAAAATCGCGGCCCGGCTCACCGCCCGGTGGCGAGTAGGGCCCGTGGGGGTCTTGATAGTGAACCCACAGGAAGAACGGCGTGGCCGTGTTTTGCCGAATCCAAGCCAGTGCCGCATCGGTCGTCGCGACGGCATCGCGATCTCTCCACTGCGGAGCCTCGTCATACACATCGAAACCCTGGGTGAAGTTGCGTCCACTTTCCAAGATCGGGTTCGACACGACCGCGGCCGTTGCATAGCCGGCATCCCGCAAGAGCTCCGCCACGGTGATGGCGCGGTCGCTCAGGTAGACGTGCACCCCCTGACTAACACCATGAAAGGCGGGGTAGAGCGAAGTCAGCAGCGAGGCCACGGAGGGTGTCGTCGACGGAGCGGTCGAAAACGCCCACGCAAAGCGGGTCCCCTCCTCGGCCAGATCGCACATCGCGCGCCCCAGGTCGGGCGGACCGCCGTAGCAGGTCAGTCGATCCGCTCGCAGCGTGTCGACCGTGATGAGGAGCAGATCCGTTCGTGTCGGGGCATCCACGCCACAGCCCATCGGGCCAACCCACAACACTGTCCACGACATTGCCCACAACACCGTCCATCGCACCGCCCACGACGCAGCCGCTGCGACTGCACGCGCGCAACGAAACGTCACGACAAACTTCCCGACGGTTGGAGCCCGTTGGAGTCCGGTCTCTGTGCCTTCATGGCTCCTGGATCACGCTTTCTCAGCAGCCACGTCGAATCGGCGGCCTGGATTGTTGGACCCGCCCGGGGTCTGGCAGACTGTCGATCGTGAATGATGACACATCTGCACCGGTTCAGTCCGTGCGGCTCGGGCGCGGAACGCGGGTCCTGGCATTGCTGTGGAGTGCAGCCATCGTGCTCGCGTACCTCGCAGCCAGAGAGTTGGGGCTGCGGTTGTGAGATCGTTGGCCGCAATCGCCGAGTTGTTTCTCGCAGGGGTCGTTCCCAACCTGGCCTATCTCGCCATCGGGGTGTGGCTGCTGCGCTGGACCACCAACGAGAGTCGGGACGCCGAACGACTGGCGGTCGCCTATGCGATCGGGACGGGATTCGCATCGCTCGCCATCCTGGTGCTTCGGGGATTCGATGTGCCGGTCCCGATGCCGGCGTTGGGAGCCCTCGCCATCTCGCTTCCGTTTGCGTGGTCCCGACGCGAACCCGCGCCAGCGGTCGATCGCGCCGGATGGGTTCGCGGGGTCGACGGCGCCTCGATTGCAGTGGGTGCGTTGACTTTCGTCGCGGCACTCGCCCCCGAAACCTATTGGGATGGATTCGAATACCAC
>JAJDAM010000898.1 GCA_029261905.1 Deltaproteobacteria bacterium | reverse complement strand
GACCGTGCTCGAACATCTCGGGCATGCAAACGCGGAGAACGCTAACGAGAACAAACCACGAGCGAATGAGCTGTTCGTGAGACATCGGGACGGCAGCCTCTTGCCTGTCGATTCTTCCCTCGCCGACGTCGCCTATCAGGGGCAGCGCCTGTTCGTCGGAGTGCTCCGGGACAATCGCGAACGCAGGCAGCTCGAAGAACGCCTCACCCACCAGGCCACACACGACTATCTCACCGGCTTGCCCAATCGCATTCTACTGGAAGACCGACTCTCCCAGGCGATCGAGTCTTCGAAACGGCGAAGCGAAATGCTCGCCCTCTACTTCATCGATCTCGACCGCTTCAAAGTGGTCAACGACAGCCTTGGCCACGAGTTCGGAGACCGTCTCCTTTGCGAATTTGCCGACCGACTGAGACAGCGTTGTCGCGATTGTGACACCGTGGCGCGACTCGGAGGCGACGAGTTCGTCTGGCTCGCGACCGGATTGCGCTCAGAGGCAGACGCATACGTACCCGCGCAGAACATCCTCGATCGAACGATCGAGCCCTTCCTGCTCAGCGACCAGGAATTCATCGTCAGCGCGAGTATCGGGATCAGCGTCTTTCCGCGTGACGGGCTCGATGCCCAGACCCTCCTCCGCTGTGCCGACGCCGCAATGTACGTGGCCAAAGCGGCCGGAAAAAATGCGTTCAGTGCCTACTCGAACGAAATCGGAGAAAAGGCGGCGCGCCGACTCGAGCTGGAAAACCGCTTGCGGAAGGCGATCCAGAACGAAGAACTCTGCCTCTACTACCAACCGCAGGTCTCGGTAGCGGACGGAGCCATTCGAGGTGTCGAAGCACTCGTCCGCTGGGAGGATCCTGAGTTCGGCCTGGTCCAGCCGAACGACTTCATTCCCCTGGCCGAAGAGACTGGCTTGATCGTGCCCCTCGGAGTCTGGGTGCTCGAGGAAGCATGTCGGCAAGCGGTGCGCTGGAGAGATGCCGGGCTCACGAACCTGCGCATGGCAGTCAATGTCTCGCCCCGCCAATTCGAACAGTTCGATCTCTTCGAATTCGTCGGAAAGGTTCTCGAACAGACCGGCCTCGATCCGGAGTTTCTCGAACTCGAATTGACAGAGCAATGCGTCATGGCCGACGTCGAAGTCAATACGGACAGACTCAAGGCCTTGAAGAGCCTTGGACTCGGAATCTCGATCGACGATTTCGGCACAGGCCAATCCTCCCTCGCCTACCTTCAACGCTTCTCGATCGACGTCATCAAGATCGACCGATGCTTCGTGAAGGATATGGACGAGAACGATGGGGACCTCGCACTCGTTCGCACGATCATCGCCCTCGCACACAGCCTGGGCTTACGGACCGTGGCCGAAGGAGTCGAGACCGAGGAACAACTCTCGCTGCTGAGACAGGAAGGATGTGACGAGATTCAGGGGTACCTCATGAGTCGTCCACTTCCGTCATCGGAGATCGAGCCGCTGCTCTTCCTGGCAGCCATGGACGTCTGATCGCCGGCCGCGACGCGCTTCGCTCAGTCCGCAGGCTCCAATCCCTCGACGGATCCCATCTCCCGGTACCAGGCGTACGCTTCACTCTGGGCATGGCTGAGCTGTTCCGCAGAAAATCCCAGGGATTCGAGCAACTGCGCGAGTTCGCCGAACCGACCGCCCTCGATCGCTTCGGCGACTCTCAGCAGATCGCCTAACGGACCATGCCCGTCGAGGATCGCCGCGCCAATCTCTGGCTCGAGCGCGAGTTCTTGCGCGAGATCCGTCTGCGGCAAACCAAGAATCACATCACTGAGCGAGAGCATTCCGACGAGGAACGCACGATCGTGCGACGACGGATCACAGGCGGCGCCCGAAGAAAGCAATGGCGCCATCAGCTCGAGGAGACGCCCGCGAATTGCCGCAACTTCTAGCACGGCACTCTCGATCGCGACGCCTCCGCTACCTGCATAGAGCATGAGGAGTATCCATCGTCGCAGCTCACGACGACCGACATACATGATCGCATGCTCGAATGACGTGATCTTCTGAGCCGAACCGAGGGCAGAGGAATTCGCGATCCGCAGTAACTGTACGCCCAGCTTCGGGTCGCGTTTGAAGAATTCATCGAGTTCTTCGGTAGGCTGCTCTTCGGAGACCACCCGAAAGGCAGACAACAGGCCGACCCGATGTGGCTCGAGCTTCTGTCCGGAGAGCATGGTCGGCCTGGCAAAGAAGTATCCCTGGTAGAGTTCGAAATCCAACTCCATGCAGCGCTCGAATTCGGCACTCGTCTCGACCTTCTCTGCGAGCAGGCAGGCGTTAGACCTTCGGAGGTCTGATACCAGACGTGGCAGGTCGACCGGATCGGTGAGCGTCAGGTCGACCTTTACATAGTCCGCCACGTCCAACATGGTCTCTCGGTCGTCGCCCGGACGGAAGTCGTCGAGGGCGATCTCGAAGCCCCGATCCTTGAGCTCGCGGCAGCGGTCGAGGGCCCAGGGAGGAACGGTCTCCAATACCTCGAGAACGAACCGATCAACGGGCAGCACCTCGATCGCCTACCGACCAGATCGCGTCAGCGCGAGCGACGCGTCCGGCCAAGACCTAACATTCCCAACCCGAGAAGCAATCCGGTGGTCGGCTCAGGCACATTGATCGCGGCACTCCGGAAGTCGACCTGGCCGACGTCACCAGCCACTGCATCCCCGGCAGTCAATCTGGCAACGATGTCGACTCGTTCGAATCCACCCAGACCGCGATACTGGTAGGCCAGGAGCACGGCACGATCCGGTCCCGCGCCCATCGCCCCAGCCGGATTGACGTGCGCTATCGCCTGCGTCCAGTCAGTTGTGCCCGTAGCGTTGCTCCCGGCGTCCATCTTTCCGATCGGAGCGGCAATTCCAGCTCTGAGTGCTGCAGGTGTACAAGGCGAGCCAACGCAGCTGTCTTCGGTCAAGATGTCGTAGAACGCACCTCCGAGAAACGAAAGCTGTAAATCATCCGTTTCCAGCGTCGCGAAGATCGCCGTAACCAGATCACGCTGCTCATTCTCGACGATGACTTCGAGCGCGATGACGTCGCCTGTTGTCAGATCGAGAGCGATCTTGTTCGGGTTGATCGCAGTCACCGGATTCGCGATCGAACTATTCCCCAGGTCGAACTCGGCCGAAATGGTCAATGCATTCGCAGGAATCGACATCGACGAGAGAAGCGCGCAAGCGATGGCGCTCGTCCATCCGGCCCTCCAGACCGAGTTCTGCATCGGCTCTGATCCTCCTGGTGATACCGATAGGAAGTGGCGCGACGGACAAGAATGTCGCAACAAAAGTGACGACCTGTGCCTATTTCTAATTTGAAGGGCCGGACCCGCTCCAGCGCTTCAGTGCAATACGCCACGAACACTCAGCTCAAGGCGAATACCAGATTGAGGAAGACCAGGCTCGCTCCTTGACTGTGGGCGAAACTTCCTTGATAGGCTCCCGACCTAGCCGAATGGCGTCGTAAGTAGACCACCGGCAGGTCGGATTCTGCAGGACGCGGACATAATAGAAGGCTGAATCCTCTGGATCGAAGTCCCGGTCCTCCCAGAGAACCTTCAATTCCGCG
>JAJDAM010000897.1 GCA_029261905.1 Deltaproteobacteria bacterium | reverse complement strand
GGGCTGCTCTGGGTACCCGATGCGTACGTTGGGGAGGATGTCTAGCGACCGCTGGTGATCTTCCTCGGGGACGGTATGGCAATGGCTGCCGCGAAGGTGTGGCGGCCGGCGCCGGACGGGGACGCACCGCGCGCGATCGCCGAACTCACCGTCTGGGTACTGGGCCTCGCGATGCTTGGAAAGGTTTTTCTGAAATCGGAGCTGGACGGCTATGCGTTCGCGCTGCTGCTACCCGGAGCGCTGTTGTGCGTCTTTGCGCTTCTCTACAAGGCCCCGCTTTGGATCGACGGACGGGGTGGTGATGGTCGCTTGTTTGGTCGGGTGGCGCTGGCCATGCTGACGCTGGTCTCGTTGGCGTGTTTGCTCGAATCCGAGCCTGCTCGCGCGGGGAAGACCGTGAACGTCGGATCCGGCGGCGACCACTTCGTCGCCGAAGAACACCGGCGCCCGCGTATGATGGAGAACTTGCGGGACTGGATCGATCACAAGCTGCCCCCGGATGCGACGCTTCTGGTGCTGCCGGAGGGCGTGATGGTCAACTACCTCACGCGTAGGATCAATCCGACTCACCACTTGAATTTCATGCCTCCCGAGGTGGCGATTTTTGGCGAGCGCGAGATGCTCGAGGACTTCAAAGCCAATCCGCCCGATTTCGTCGCGCTGGTTCACCGAGACAGCTCCGAGTACAAGCTGGCGCTGTTCGGCTCGGATTATGCGCAGAGCCTGCTCGCATGGATCCGCGCACAGTACGTCCCCGTGTTTCGGGTAGGTCCCGAACCCCTGCGGCCGAAGTGGCAGCGGACCGATGGCCGCAGTGGATGGGAAGTCCGTGCGTACCGCTCGGATGGAAGCGGCGCCAGGTCGTGACGTGTCCGACCGCGGTTTCTGCGCGGCACACCATGACGGCGAAACACGAGCGCCTCTGGCTCGGTGTGATCCTGCTCGGCGCGGTCGCATACCGGCTGTACGAGATCGACCTGCCGGACATCTGGGTCGACGAAGCCAACTTGATCCTCACGGCGCAGAAACCATTCGAAGAACTGTTCACCAACCTGCGTCTCGATTCGAGTCCGCCCCTCTACTACCTGGTGGTTCGATACTGGAGCGCCTTGTTCGGCGACTCTGCAATCGCACTGAGGTTGCTTTCGGTGATCGGCGGTGTGGCGTCGGTCGGCGCGCTGTGGTGGGTCGCGCGCGAGCTGTGGTCGCCGCGCGTGGGCCTGTGGGCAGCTTTCTACCTGGCGGTCAGCCCCAGCCACGCGTTCTACTCGCAACAGGTTCGAATGTATGTGTGGCTCGGATTGTTCGCGCTGCTGTCGCTTGCCGGATTGGTACGATTTCTGAGAGACGGGAGACGCAGCGATTTTTCACTTTGGGTGATTGCCTCGATCCTGGCGCTGTACACACACAATTTCGCGATCCATCTCGGCGTCGCACACGGGCTGTTGATCGCTCTGTCGGGCCAGCTGATCTCGCGAGTCCGGCTGTGGGCGCTGGCCGCAGCGATCGTCGCTTTGGTCTACGGGCCGTGGGTTCCTTCGTTGCTGGGGCAATTGGGGAACCAGGACCACTATGCCTGGTTCTTGCCGGTGTGGGAAAAGTCGGGGTTCACGGGCACGATCGCGAAGTCGCTACGGTCGGTGTCGCCCAGTATCGAATTCATGACCTATCGGGGGATTGGTTCGTTCAAGACACTGTGGGGTCTACCGACGATCGGGGTCAGCTTGTTGGCCGCGATCGGCACCGGGGTGGCGATCCGACGGATTCGGGAGTCGGGCGCAGCCGTCGCGCTGTGGCCCGTCATCGGTGTCGCAGCGCCAGCGCTGAGTGCATTGACGCTCTCGATGCTGCTGACCCCCCACTACGTCCCGGGCCGCGTCGACCAGATGATGCTGCCCCAATTCGCACTGCTGGTCGGGGCCGGCATCGTGTTCGTTCGCCCCGTCGCGCTGCGGTTCGTCGTGGGTGCGGCCATTCTGGCGCTGGCGGTCGTGGCGAGATTCCAGATGTACGATGAGTATCGGGATCCCGAGATCGATGGCGGCGACCGCGCCGCTGCGTTGGCGATCTCACGAGTGTGGCAGCCGCACGACGTCATCATCACGACTTCGTTGAGTCGCGCACCATTGGTCTACTACTTGAGAGACTTTGCGCGATCACAAAACGGGCAGTCACAGGAGGCTCGGATCATCTCGTTCCCGCGGGCGAGTGCCGATCACCTCGGCGCGCAAAACGATGCCCGTCTGCTCAGCGACAAGCCCGAATTGACGCGGGAAACAATCGCCACTCTCGCCGACGCGCGAGAGCTGGCTGGTTCCGATGGGCGCGTGTTCCTCGTGTGGGTGCACGGCAACGTCAATTACCTGCTGCGTCGCGGCGCGCTTGCGCCCTACGGCTACACCGAGACGGCCTTTCTGGGTCGATTTCGGCAATTCGGAACGGGCCTGATGATGGAAGTGCGCCAGTACCTTCCCCAGCCACATCCGGAACATCCATCGCGAGAATGAGTTCTGTTGGGCTATACCGGCACGATGTCGGCCGGATCCGCAGAAAGATCGAATCGTTTTCGGGCGATGCATTTTGCGGCCTGGATGCTCGCCAGCGTGGTCTCGACGATCGGTTGTGATCGCACCGGTCCCACATTCGACGAGCTGAGCCCGCCTCCAGTACCTCAGCGCATCGACGCCCCTACCCAGCATGTGGTTCCCGGGCGTCCGAATCTGGTGCTGATATCAATCGATACGCTGCGAGCAGACCATCTGTCGACCTATGGCCATGATCGGCCGACGAGTCCGAACATCGATCGACTCGCGGCAGAGAGTGTGTTGTTCGAACATGCGTTCAGTCACTCGCCGAAGACCGCGTCGTCCCACATGTCGTTGATGACGGGCCTGTACCCCGAATCTCATCGCGTCAAGAACCGCATGACTGGCGGGCAGGAGTGGCTGGGGAGCCTGAGTGCCGACATTCCGACGCTCGCCGAGTTCCTCGAGGCAGCCGGCTACAGCACTCACGCGCGGACCGGAGGCGGAAACCTCCACGCTGATATCGGCTTTGCGCGAGGTTTCGAGACGTATTCGAGCCCAACCTCGAGCTACGGATCTGCCATCTTCAAGTCTTCGATCGGGCGACTCGAATCACTCGCGCGTTCCAATCAGCCGTTCTTCCTGTTCGTCCACACCTACCAGACCCATTCGCCGTACTTGCCGCCAAAGCGCTATCACGACGCGTTCGTCGACCCGGCGTATGCGGGAAGGATCACGACCGACCACAATGAACTTTCGAGGGGCAAGGGAAGCGATTTTTCGAACGTGTATGAAGCGTTCTGGAGCCGGGTCGACCCCAAGAGTAAATCGGACCAACAACATCTGCTCGACCTGTACGATGCGTGCATCCGATTCGTCGACGATCAGGTCGGAGCGCTGCTCGATCGGATCGATGAGCTGGGACTGCGCGAAAACACGCTGGTCGCGTTGGTCTCGGATCACGGCGAGGAGTTCGGAGAGCACGAGGGATTCGAACACAACGCGCTCTGGCGAGAAATTCTCCATGTTCCACTGATCATCCGGGTGCCCGACTCCGTTCGGCCGGGTTGGGGTTCGAAGCGAATCGAGGCGACCGTCGGGCTGGTCGACGTGCTTCCGACATTGCTGGAGTTGATGAAAATTCCGATACCCACACATTTTCAAGGCAGCTCGCTGGCTCCGATCGTCGAATCCGGTGCTGCGGGACGGCCCTGGGCATTCGCGCAGTACCGCCTCTGGAACCAGAACTCGCTGCAGGCGGGCAACTGGAAGCTCTTACGACGTGGGCCGATCGCGCAGGTTTTCGACCTGTCGGAGGACCCTGCCGAGATGAATGATGTCGGTCCGACCCGCCCCGAAATACTCGCCGACGGAGCAGAGCAGGTCGATCGGATTCTCGAAGCGTCGCGGGCGTACTGGCCATTGGTTCGCGAAGGCGAGGCCGCCGAACTCGACAGCGAACAACGCAGCCGGTTGGAAGCATTGGGATATGCGGACGACGGCTGAAACCGGTCCGAGCCGCGAGCCGTGAAGACGCCCAACAAATGCGACTTCGCTGTCAGTCTGTGGCAGATGGCCTCCGGATGGGACAGTCTGCCGCACGCCATACAGCCCTGGCCGCGGACGAGAATTCAAGGGGAGCACCCGGACGTTCGATAAAGGGGTGGGGAGGCCTCCTATGGCAGTCGGGGCATTTCTACCGCTAGTCGTTTTCGTCCTTGTTGCGGGAAGCGTCGGTTTCCGCCTGCTGGCGCTTTGGCGCACGACCCACGCGAAGCCGGAAATGCTGTTGAGCTTCGGTTTGCTGTTGATGTCCTGTGTCGCGGTCCCGCTCACCGCCATCGGGCGCTTGCCGGCATTCGTCGATGGGCCTGTCGGCAAACTGTCATTCGCCGCGGGGATCTTCGCTGTTGCGGCCGGCGTTGTGCTGATGGTCTCGTTCACGAGAGAGGTCTTTCGTCCCGGTTCCGTCTCCGCGGCGGTCGGGCTGGGAGCCGCGGGAGTTCTCGTTTTCCTCTCAGCGGGATGGATCTCCTGGGTGAACTATGCCGGCGCGAACCTCGCGGAGATCGTCGCGCAGATGCGACCTGCGAGCCTGTCGTTGATGGCGATCCTTGCCTTGAGTTTCTCGTGGAGCAGCGCCGAGTCGCTGGCCTACTACCTGCCGATGAAGCGCCGACTCGCGCTCGGGTTCGCAGACCCAGTCGTTGCCAACCGCTTTCTTCTCTGGGGTCTGGCTGGCGCCGGCAACGTGGTGTTGATCGCAGTGATCATGTGGTGCATGCACCTGAAGATGGTGATCCTGCGCGAGCCCACACCGTTGAGCGTCATGGCGGGTGTCGGCTTCGTGATGAGTGCGGCGTGGTACCTGACGTTTTTCCCGCCCAGGAGCTACGAGCGATTCATACGCGATCGGGCAGCGCTTCTGGCAAATCGTTAGCGCTACTCGGGAGCCGTGATGTCGAAGTCACTCGGAGAGTGACGCTCGGGGACTCGCTCTTCTTCGGGCCCCCAGGCTTTGTTGACCCGGCGCCCGCGTGCAACGGCGGGGCGTTTCTCGATTTCCGATGCCCATCGGACGACGTGGGTGTAGGAGTTCACATCCAGGAATTCACCGGCGTCGTAGCTGTTGTTCAAGACCAGATTGCCGTACCACGAGTACGTCGCCATGTCCGCGATGTTGTACTCGTCACCGCAGAGGTACTGCCGCGTCGACAGATTGCGATCCAACACATCGAGTTGGCGTTTGACCTCCATCGCAAAGCGATCAATGCAGTATTCGATCTTCACCGGTGCGTAGTTGTAGAAGTGACCGAAGCCGCCGCCGAGATACGGTGCGCTGCCCATCTGCCAGAACAGCCAGGACATGCATTCGGCACGTGCGGACGGCTGCTTGGGTAGAAACGCGTCGAACTTTTCTGCCAGGTAGACGAGGATCGCGCCGGATTCGAAGACACGGGTCGGCGGCGAAGTGCTTCGGTCGAGCAGGGCGGGAATCTTTGAATTCGGATTCACATCGACGAAACCGCTACCAAACTGATCGCCCGCACCGATGTTGATGAAATAGGCATCGTATTCGGCTTCGCTCTTGCCCAGTTCGAGTAGTTCCTCCAGCATCACGGTCACCTTCACGCCATTGGGCGTGGCCAGGGAATACAGCTGCAGCGGATGCTCGCCGACGGGCAGTTCTTTTTCGTGTGTGGCGCCCGCGATCGGGCGGTTGATATTGGTGAACTGTCCGCCGTCCTGCGCTTCCCATTTCCAGACTTTCGGCGGCGTGTACTGCGATGCGTCGGTCATGATCGATTCCCTGCAGTTCGTGAGATATGACCATAGCTCCGTGGGAGCATTCTACGGGCGGTCGAGGACGCAGCTGCGCTCGATCAGTAGCCCCGTGCGGTCCGCGGCCACGGGGACGTCTGCTCGACGATCCGGGCCAGCCGCAACGCGATGTCGTCGGCGTGCCGGCGCGTCATGATCTGCAGCCCGACGGGCATGCCGTCCGCGGTCATTCCGGCCGGCACCGAGACAGCCGGGTTCCAGCAGAGATTCGCGAGCATCGTGAACGGCACGGCCATCGCCGGGTGGATGGCCTGGCCGTCGATCTCGGCGGGCGGCGGTCCTTCCGCAATGTGGGCGGGGATCGCTGTGGTCGGCGTCAGCAATACGTCCGTTCCGGCGAAGATCTCCCCGACCTCGCGCTCGAGCGCGGTCCGGCTTCGCAATACCTTGGTGTACCAAGGCAATGGGATCGTGGACGTTGCCTCGAGACCCTGTCGGATATTGCTGCCGAAGTCCTCGGCGCGATCTGGCCAATCACCGTGCTCGAGGTGCAGCCAGACATCGATGGCCGAAGAGTTCGACCACGCATGGAAGAGGTCATCGAGTGCAAGCGGCACTTCGCATCTCGAGAGTTCGGCTGTGTCGATGAGCTTGTTGGCCGTCTGCTCACACAGGCGGCGCACCTCCGGGTCGACCGTGGCAAAGCCGAGATCGGGCGACCACATGCATCGCAGTCCTCGCACGTCGAGGCTCTCGATGGCTTCCTCGTAACGAACGCCTGCCGGCGGTAGAGACGTGCGGTCGCAATCATCGGGGCCCGCGGCCACATCGAGGTGGCGCGCCGCATCGCGAACGGTCGTGACGAGCGCTCCCCAGACCGCAGTCTGGGAGGTGGTTGCGCCCTCGCGCGGAATCCTGCCAAACGACGGCTTGTGACCCACCAGGCCGGTGTAAGCGGCCGGAATCCGTGTCGAACCGCCGCCGTCTCCGGCGGTGGCGAACGGCACGAGACCCGCCGCGACCGCGGCTGCGGAGCCCCCGCTCGAGCCGCCGGGTGTGCGCTCCAGGTTCCACGGGTTTCGCGTCACACCCCAAGCCTTCGAACGCGTCCAGCTGATCGCGCCGAATTCCGGCACCGCGGTGACACCGATCGGTACGGCGCCCGCGGCCCGCAATCGACCGACGTGTACGCTGTCGCGCTCGACCGGTGGAAGTCCCTTCCCGAGCCGAGAGCCGTGTGACAGCGGAAGCCCCGCGCACGCATCCATGTCTTTCACACCGAAAGGGACACCCGCGAGCGGTCCTGGATCCCGGCCCTGTTTCACTGCGAGGTCCACCCGGGCCGCCTCGCGGCGTGCGAGCGCCTCATCGACGACGACGAATGCGTTCAGATCCGGGTTGTGCCGAGCAACGCGTGCCAGTGCCGCCTCGACGAGATCCGTCGCGGTCGTTTTGCCTTCTCTTACCTGGGCGGCTTGATGAACGACGTCTTCCATGTGGCCTCCGGATCTGGCGCCCAGCGGGACGCAACCACCCGAGTCAACCACGCACCACCCCTACGGTCAACGAAAAAGGCCCGCGCCGAGGTTTCAGGACGTCGAGTGCGGGTCGACCGTTCCGGTTCCGGACTTTCGGCTTTCCGACTCGTACTTGCCGCAGGTACAGTCCACATCCGCAACGAGGACGCGACACTTCGTTGTCGGAACGGTTCGGATCTGCGCAGGGAGCAGCCATTCGATGATTGTCCAATCACTGTTGATTGCAGGGGTCGTCGTCGTCGTCGCAATCGTGATCTATCTGGTTCTGATCGGCTTCATTCTCGAACTCTCGGTACCGGCGCAGCCGCTCGAGCGGCACGCAACAGACGATCCCGGTCGGCCCGTGCCCAGGCGGAATGTGGAGTTCGAAGTCGACGGCACTTCGGTCCACGGTTGGTTCTTCGTCCCCGAGGATGCGTCGGCGCCACGACCCTGCGTCGTGATGGCCCACGGCTTCGGAGGAACGATGGGCTGCAACCTGGAAGACTACGCGCGTCGATTCCGCGAAGCTGGCTTCGCGGTTCTCGCGTTCGACTACCGCTATTTCGGAGAAAGCGGCGGCGAGCCGCGACAACTCTATTGGATCCCCTACCAGCTTGCGGACTGGAAGGCGGCGGTCGCGTATGCGCGAGATCTGCCTGAGGTGGCTCCGGATCGGGTTGCGCTGTGGGGGAGTTCGGCGTCGGGCGGTCACGTGTTGGTGACGGCGGCTTCGGATGCGAGGATTGCGTGCGTGAGCGCGCAGTGCCCGTCGCTGGACGCGCGAGACGACGCGCGCGGACTTCGGGGCCAAGTCGGGCCTGTGGGCTTGCTGCGTCTGGTCATGCACGCCCAGCGCGATATGTTGCGCTCGCGCTTCGGCCTCTCACCGCACCGCATTCCGATCGTGGGTCCACCCGGGAGTGTCGCCATGCTCGCCGCACCGGGCGCCTACGAAGGTTATTCGGCGATCGCGCCCGAAGGGTTCGTCAACGAAGTGTGTGCACGCATCGTGTTGCGAGCCTCGGCCTATCGACCGATCGAGCGCGCGAAAGAAGTTCGCTGTCCGGTGCTGATCCAGGTCTGCGATCGCGATGCTCTGGTATCGCCCCGATCCGCGGAGCAGACGGCGGAGATCCTCGGCGACCGCGCCGAATTGGTGCGCTACCCGATCGGACACTTCGATATCTACCGCGGCGCCCCCTTCGAGACGGCGGTGCGCGATCAGATCGCGTTCTTCGAGAAACACCTGTGATAGACAGTGCAGGTTCGGCAGTCCAGAATCGGCAGCTCGCGCGGGCGCGCGCCCGGCGCACTCGGCGGCATCGGTCGACTGGAACCGAGATGACGTTCGTCAGAGAATCTGCAGGATGTCGTGATATCGTCCCGTTCATCCGGGCGACCGATCACGAATGACGTCGACGACCTTGGCAAGGACCATGCGAGCCAAACTGACAGCGCTGAACGGGGCGAGATGGGTGATCAATGCGATCACATGGTCTCTCGTGCTCGGCCTTCTGGCGCTCGTCGGACTTCAGTTCCACTCGCCCGAAGCCCCGTTGTTTGCGTGGCTCGCGGACGGGTTGCACCGATGGGGCGATCCTGGACTCGAAATCCTGGGCACAGCGATCGGTGCAGAGTGGCCCGAACAGATGGGGACACGCGGGAAGCCTGTCTCCAACTGGTGGTTGCCGTTGATTCCGGCCGGCGTGCTGTCCTTGCTGCGCCCGATGATCGTGCAGCCGTTGACCCGAAAGATCGCCTCTCAGCGTCGCCGGATCGCGACCGACGCGTGGGAGAATCGCGCACCGAACGCAACCGCTGGGACAGTCGTCCAGACAGCAGGACCGCCTTCGACGGCCGCTCCGCCAGTATCTCCACGGGAGCCGGTAGCCGAGGACCCCGACAAGACGTTCGTCTTCCCGGATGGCGGCCCGCAACAGATCGGTCGCTACGAGATCGTGAGCGAACTCGGGCGGGGATCGATGGGGGTCGTCTACAAGGCTGTCGATCCCGCGTTGTCACGCACTGTGGCAATCAAGAAGATTCTGACTCACCAGATGACGGCAAATGAGTTGGAGATGTACACGGAACGGCAGCGTACCGAGGCCCAGGCGGGCGGTCGCATGAATCACCCCGGGATCGTCGCGGTGTACGATCTGGTGCAGGATCGAGACGGCATGGCGATCGTCATGGAATTCGTCGAGGGCCGAACGCTTCAATCGCTGCTCGATGGGGAGCGTCCGACGATCGCCGAGTGTCTCGATCTTGGAATCCAGATCGCAGATGCCCTCGGCTGCGCCCATGCGCAGAACATCATCCATCGCGACATCAAGCCGGCCAACATCCTGTTGACGGACGAGGGCAAGGCCAAGATCACGGACTTCGGCATCGCCAAGTTGGAGGGGACACAGCTCACCCGCACGGGCCAGGCGCTCGGAACGCCGGCTTTCATGTCGCCCGAACAATTCACCGGCAGCGCGATTCGCCCGCCGAGTGACGTGTTCTCACTGGGTACGATCCTCTATCTCCTGCTGACAGGGGAGAAACCGTTCCCCGGCGACTCGATCACGACGATCGCATTCAAAGTCACACAGACTCAGCCCGTGCAGCCGCAAACGCTCAATCCGGAGATTCCAGAGGATCTGGGGTACGTGGTGTGGAAGAGCCTTTCGAAGAACGCTGCAGATCGCTATCGGACCGCCGCCGAAATGGCACGAGATCTCGAGTGCATTCGGGATGGGCAGAAGCTGCCGTCGCGGGCAGACGCGAGCCGGCCGGACGACGACAGCACGAGCGCGCCTCGATAGCGGGTAGGAAATCGCGATCAACGATTGCTCGAAATCCGTCCGATGCGCCGAGAGCTTGGGCCCGAATCGCGGTAGGCTATGACGTTGCCGGATTGGCACCGGCCCCTTCATGAGGAGACCCACATGAGCGAAGCAACCGCGGACCCGTTCCCCTCCAGAGGCCAGGCTGGCGCCGACCCATACTCGATCCCTCTCAATCGGATCGACGTCGCCGACGCCGAGCTCTTCGAAACCGACACGCTCTGGGGCTACTTCGAGCGCCTGCGCAATGAGGACCCGGTCCACTTCTGCGCCGAAAGCGAATTCGGGCCGTATTGGTCGGTGACGAAATTCGAAGACATTGTCACCGTCGAGAAGCAACCCGAGATCTTTTCGTCCGAGCCGACGATCGTGATCGCCGATCCAGATCCGGAGTTTCCTTTGACGGCCGGCTTCATCACGATGGACGGACCACGCCACCAGGCGCATCGAAAGACCACGCAACCCGTGGCATCGCCGCGAAACCTGACGCGGTTGGAGCCCCTGATACGCGAACGCGTGATCGAGATCCTCGAGGGGCTGCCGGTCGGCGAGACCTTCGACTGGGTCGACAAGGTCTCCATCGAGCTGACGACGGGCATGCTCGCGACGATGTTCGACTTTCCATGGGACGAGCGCAGGAAGCTGACCTACTGGTCCGACATGGCCACGTCGAGCGACGAGCAACTGGCCGAGATGGGCATGACCGCAGACGACCGGCAGGCCATCCTGCTCGAGTGCCTCGACTACTTCACCAAGCTCTGGAAGCAGCGGGAGAACAAACCCCAGGACGGCGAACTCGACTTCATCTCGGCGATGGCGAATTCCGATGCAACCAAGGACATCGCTCCCGACGTTTCGCCACTCGAGTATCTCGGCACGCTGATTCTGTTGATCGTCGGCGGCAACGACACGACGCGCAATTCGATCTCGGGAGGCGTGCTGGCACTCAACGAGAATCCCGCCGAATACGAAAAACTGCGCACCGATCCGAGCCTGATCCCGAACATGGTCAACGAGATCATCCGCTGGCAGACACCGTTGGCGCATATGCGCCGCACCGCGACCCAGGATACGGAGCTTGGCGGCAAGAAAATCAAGAAGGGTGACAAGATCGTGCTGTGGTACGTGTCGGCGAATCGCGACGAGACGGCCATCCCGCGGGCGAACGAGTTCCTGATCGATCGCGCGAACTCGAAGCAGCATCTCTCGTTTGGCTGGGGGGTGCATTTCTGCATGGGGAGCCGACTTGCCGAGATGCAGCTGCGTGTGCTGTGGGAAGAGATTGGGAAGCGCTTCCGCTTCGTCGAAGTCGTCGGCAAGCCCGTGCGCGTGAAGTCGCCCTTCGTGAAGGGGTTCGTCGAACTGCCGGTACGCGTCCATCCCCGCTGATCGTGATGCGGTCGGGATGAGGGACTGGAACACCCTGGCCGCGGTTTCTCGGGCGTGCGCGGTGATGCGAGCTATGGGGGCACTAGCGCGTTCGGGTCAATTCGTGCGCGCGAGATACTTTTTGAGTTCGAGCCTCGCGACCATGCCGCGGTGCACTTCAT
>JAJDAM010000896.1 GCA_029261905.1 Deltaproteobacteria bacterium | reverse complement strand
TGATGCCCGCCTCGCGCGCCTTGACGTAGAACTCGACGGAGCCGAACAGATTGCCGTGGTCGGTCAATGCGACCGCCGGCATGTTCAGTTCTTTTGCCCGATCGAACAGCGGCGAAATCTTGATCGCGCCGTCGAGCAGCGAGTACTGGCTGTGCAGGTGGAGATGAACGAAGGGTCGTGTGGACACGTGGCCTCACTCCCACTCGATCGTTGCGGGTGGCTTCGATGAAATATCGTAGACGACCCGATTGATTCCCTTGACCTCGTTGATGATCCGGCTGGATATCGACGCCAACACTTCATGCGGAACGCGCGACCAATCGGCCGTCATCGCATCGAGTGAACTCACGCAGCGCACCGCGACCACGTTCTCGTAGGTTCGTTCGTCGCCCATCACACCGACCGTCTGCACCGGCAGGTACACCGCGAAGGCCTGCCAGATCTCATCGTAGAGGCCGGCTTTGCGGATTTCTTCGATCACGATGGCATCGGCTTCCCGCAGGCTCGCCAGCTTCGGTTCGGTGACTTCGCCGATGACGCGAATGGCCAGTCCCGGGCCGGGGAACGGATGCCGGCCAACCAGCGAATCATCGAGGCCGAGCTTGCGCCCGAGATCGCGCACTTCATCCTTGAACAGCTCCCGCAAGGGTTCGAGCAACTCCAGATTCATGCGCTCGGGCAAGCCGCCGACGTTGTGGTGGCTCTTGATCGTCGATGACTGGCCCATCACCGGGACGCTCTCGATGACGTCGGGGTACAGCGTGCCCTGCACCAGGAAGTCGGCACCGCCGATCGCTTTGGCTTCCTGGTCGAAGACTTCGATGAACATGTGTCCGATGATTCGGCGCTTGCGCTCAGGATCGATCTCGCCCGCCAACGCATCGAGAAAGCGCTGCCGTGCGTCGGCGACGATGAGGGGCATGTCGAGCAGTTTGACGAACAGGTCCTCGACGTCCTGCCGCTCGTTTTTTCGCAGCAGACCGTTGTCGACGAAGATGCACCGAAGCTGGTCTCCGATCGCCCGATGCACGATGGCGGCCGCCACGCTCGAGTCGACACCGCCCGACAGCCCGCAGATCACCCGCCGGTCGCCGACCGTCTCGCGGATGCGGTCCACGGTCTCGTCGATGAACGACTCCATCGTCCAACTGGGCGTCGCGCCGCAGATGTCGATCGCAAAGTTCTTGAGCATCTGTGTGCCGCCATCCGTATGCGCGACCTCGGGATGGAACTGGATCGCCCAGATCGGTCGATCGGTGTGGCGCATCGCGGCGAACGGCGAGTTGTCACTGGTCGCCAGCAACTCGAAGCCGGGCGCCAGCCGCAGTACCGAGTCGCCGTGGCTCATCCACACCGTGCGCTCGGGCCCGCCGTCGAGGTTGGCAAACAGCGGGTCCTCCTTTTCGACTTTCAAGATGGCACGGCCGTACTCGCGATCGTCTGCCGGCTCGACCAACCCTCCGAGCTGGTGGGTCAGCAACTGAAGGCCGTAACAAACCCCCAGTACGGGACAGCCCACATCGAGAATTTCGAGATCGAGCTTCGGCGAGCCGGGGTCGAGGACACTCGCCGGACCGCCGGACAGAACGATCCCAGCCGGCTCCCACGCGCGCACGAACGCTGCGTCGCGGTCGCCCGGATGGATCTCACAATAGACGTGCTGCTCGCGGATTCTGCGTGCGATCAGCTGCGTGAACTGGGATCCATAGTCGAGAATCAAGATGCGATCGGACACGCGATCGCGTGTCAGGGGGGCTGCGGGCATGCGCCAGTCGTCCTGGTTCGCCGATTCACCGGAGGAAGGTGGTTCGACGGGGAAGCGTCCGAGGATGGTGTGAAGAGGGGATGCCCGATCTTACTCGATCCGCTCACTCGATCCGATAGTTCGGGGCTTCTTTTGTGATGATCACGTCGTGAACATGACTCTCTTGGAGCCCGGCGGACGAGATTCGCAAGAAGCGTGCGCGGCGACTGAGCTCGGTCAGCGTTGGTGCACCGACATATCCCATGCCGGAGCGCAGACCGCCGATCAATTGGTACACGTTGCTCGTCAGGCTGCCGCGATAGGGAATGCGGCCTTCGATTCCCTCGGGAACCAACTTCGACGAATCGTCCACATCGCCTTGGAAGTAGCGGTCCGCACTGCCGTCGGACATCGCACCCAACGATCCCATGCCGCGATACACCTTGTAGGACCGGCCCTGGTACAGCACGACCTCGCCGGGTGCTTCGTCGGTCCCGGCGAACAGCGCGCCAATCATCACCGTCGACGCGCCTGCGGCCAGCGCTTTGACGACATCGCCCGAGAATTTGATCCCACCATCACTGATGACGGGCACGCCGGCTTTCGCAGAAACCTTGGCGCAGTCGAGCACAGCCGTGAACTGCGGAACGCCGACGCCCGCGACGATACGCGTCGTGCAGATCGAGCCCGGGCCGACACCCACCTTGACCGCGGAAACACCCGTCTTGATCAGTGCCTCGCAGCCCTCCGGGGTGGCCACGTTCCCGCCAATCAAACTGAGTTCTGGAAACGTGCGGTGCAGATCCTCGATGGCTCGCAGCACACCCGCCGAATGGCCGTGGGCCGTGTCGACGACTACGACATCGACCCCGGCGTCGACCAGCGCCTGCGCTCGCTCCAGTCGGTCATCGCCGACACCGACCGCTGCGCCGCAAAGCAGCCGACCCAGCCCGTCCTTGGACGCGTTGGGGAAGCGCTCGCTCTTTTCGATGTCCTTGATCGTGATCAACCCACACAGCACGCCGCCGTCGTCTACGACCAGCAGCTTCTCGATCCGATGCTCGTGGAGCAGTTCTTTGGCGCGATCGATCGTCGTGCCGGGCGGCACGGTGACCAGATTGTCACGCGTCATGACCTTCGAGATTTCCTGGTCGGTGTCGCGCATGAACCGCAGATCGCGGTTCGTCAGGATGCCGACGGCTTTGCCGTCTCGTGTGATCGGAACGCCCGAGATCCGGTAGCGCAGCATCACGTCGAGCGCCTCGTAGATGCGCTGTTCCGGACGCATCGTGATCGGATCGACGATCATGCCGGATTCGCTGCGTTTGACCTTGTCGACTTCGGCCGCCTGCACCGCGATCGGCATGTTCTTGTGGATCATGCCGATACCGCCGTTTTGCGCCAGGCAGATCGCCGTTTCGTGCTCGGTGATCGTATCCATGGCCGCAGAAAGCAGCGGTATCCCGAGGGAGATCTCGCGTGTCAGCTGACAGCTGAGGTCGACATCGGCAGGCAACACGTCGCTGGAGCCCGGCGCGAGCAGGACGTCGTCGAACGTCAGTCCTTCGCGAATCAACTGGTCACTCATTTGAATCTCGAGCGCGCGCGAGGCGCCGCAAGGGACCCCGCGAGATGCTGCGGGTCAAACCCTGCCGAAGTTCTGCGCCGAGGCCAATGAGTGATACGCGCGCCCCCCAATTGGCCGCGGAGTTTAATGGCTGCTCGGGGTTTGGTCAAGCGGGAGCGCCCGGTCGTGTCGATTCCCGGACGGCGCGACTGTCGGTACCCAGCCGACCGCTAGCCTGCTACGGCAGAATGCGTACGAACATCTCGCGCAGCAACACGTCGGCGCTGGTCCGGTTCGCGAGCGGAATCAAAAACAGCGCACTCTCGTCGAACAGCGACAGGTTCTCACGCAACGCATCCGGTTCGAGCCCGCCGGCCTTTTCGAGCAACAGCAGGTGGAAGACGCGCGCGCGGGGCATACCCGACAACACGTTCGCTGCGGATCGAATGGCCTCGAGACCCGCGGAGACCGGACTCGAAAGTACGAACAACACGCCCAGCGCACCGTGGCCGGCAATCGGCCACAGCGGTGCGTAGCGCTGATCGGCCGGGACCTGAATGAATTCGATGCCCACCTCGGAATTCACGGCCAGCCTTCCGAGCGAACCGATCGTTGTCGATTCGCTCGCATCCGACCCATCGTCGGATGCCAGCTCGCTGGTGGCTCCGGGCAAGCGCGCGATCAACCGCATGAAGCTGTGGGCAGCGCCCGAATCGGACGCTACGACCAGCAGTTTTGCGTCCGTCGGCCCGGCGTCGTCGGTATCCACCGCGTGACGTGCAGCGAGCCATTCCCTCAAGCGCTCCCCCCGCGCGGCCGCGAAGAAACCGTGCGTGGCCTCGTTCGGTCCCAGCGTGGAACCACGGCTCATCTCGACCATGTCGCGGTCGATCAGCGTTCGGAGCGTACGCAGCACCTGGTAATCGGGAAACGAGCAGTGTTCGACCACGTCCGCGACGCGCGAATACCCTTCCAGGACCAGCAGCACCTCCTGCGTCAGCGGGTGTATCACGATCGGAAGGGAGGCGCGCTTGATCTTCAGGCGTACCAACGCATCGGGCGGCGGGAGATCGCCGGCCAGGCGCGCTCGCTCCTGGGCCTGG
>JAJDAM010000895.1 GCA_029261905.1 Deltaproteobacteria bacterium | reverse complement strand
CCCCGAGGGTCCGATTACCGCGTCCCCGCCCGATCCGGCTCGGCAGGTGGAGGGTCGAACCGGTCGGACCGTGTAGTCTGTCCCGAGTGACGTTGAAGGAGAAGGGACACGGTGGTGCTCGAAGACAACAGAATTCTGATCACGGGGGTGACGAGTCAGGTCGCGCTGCCGGTGGCACGAGAACTGGCCAAGAAAAACGAGGTTTTCGGGCTCGCGCGATTCCGGAAGGCGGAAGATCGTGAGCGAATCGAGGCGCTCGGGGTCACGTGCGTTCGAGCCGATCTGTCGGAACGATTGGACTCGGTTCCCGCAGACGTCGACTATGTGTTGAACTTTGCGGTCGCGAAGAGCCCGAACGCCGACTTCGATTACGATCTGTCGGCGAACGCCGAGAGCGTCGGACGTTTGATGGCCCACTGCCGCGACGCGAAGGCATTCCTGCACAGCTCTTCGGCAGCCGTCTATCAAGGAGCCGGCCACCAGCCCGTGCGAGAGACCGATCCGCTTGGCGACAACCACCGCGTGATGATGCCGACCTACAGCCTTTCGAAGATTGCCGCAGAGGTGATGGCCCGCTTCGGGGCGAAGCAGTGGAACCTGCCGACCACGATTGCCCGGTTCAGTGTTCCGTACGGAAACAATGGCGGCTGGCCCTGGTATCACCTGATGATGATGAAGGCTGGCCATCCCATTCCGGTTCACATCGATGCTCCCAGCGACTACAGCCCGATCCACGAAGACGACTACACGGCGCAGATTCCGAAGCTGCTGGAAATCGCCAGCGTCCCCGCGACGACGCTCAACTGGGGTGGCTCGGAGATCGTCAGCATCGAGCAGTGGTGTGCGTATATCGGTGAGCTCACGGGCTTCGAGCCCAGGTTCAATCCGACAGAACAAACCATCGCCGCGCTTCCGGTCGATGTCAGCCGCCTCGAGGCCCATGTCGGCAAGACGCAGGTCCACTGGCGCGATGGGATTCGTCGGATGATCGAAACCCTGAATCCCGAGCTGCTAATCGGCTCATAGCGACTCGGACGCGGCCCGAGTATTTCCGCAGCAGGCTAGCAGCAGGCTAGAGCAGCTCGAGGACCTTGTCGGACGGACGCGCAATGACCGCGCGGTCGCCGATGACGAATATCGGGCGTTGCATGAGCTTCGGGTGTTCGAGCAACAGGTCGACGACCGCTTCAGTGCTCTGGTAGTCGGCGGCGTCGAGCCCGAGCTCGGTGAAATTCTTGTCCTGCCGGAGCATCTCGACCGGCTCGCCCGGCAGCAGGTCCGCGATTCGTTCCAGCGTGTCGCGATCGAGAGGCTGCTTGATGTATTCGATGACGTCGAACTCGACGCCGCGCTCGCGCAGGATGTCCTGTGCGCCGCGTGACTTGCCTCAGCCCGGGTTGTGGTACAGCAGCGGGGTTGCCATGGAGGTCCTCCGTTTGACTCGGGCGCACAGCATAGCTGCTCCGATGTGGCAACGACGCGCGCCAACAACAATTGCGGAACGCAGCCTACTTCAATCCGGCCCGATGCAGATGGGCTTCGCGGTTGAAGTCTTGCAGCGACCACACCCGTTTGCTCGGACCGATGGGGTGGGCTTCGATCGTCGAGTACGCAGCGAGCCCGGTTTCGAAACGCAACCACTCCCACGGGACCGGACGAATGTCGAGCAGGTGCGTGATGGCCACGGCGTTGGTTCCACAGTGCGCGACGATCGCAATGGCCGGGCCGGGTTCCGGAATATCCCAGACGCGAAAGTCGTGTTCCTGGTGCGGCAGGCAATGATGACGTTCGAGAATTTCGTCGATTCCCGATGTGATCCGGGCGTGGAAGTCGTGGAAGCTCTCGGCGCCCGGCCAACCGTCCCAATGTTCGGCGAGCGGGCGGCGAACTCCCTCGGCGAAGTACCGGTCCGCTTCTTCGGACGAGTAGCCATCGACGGCGACCTGGACCTCTGCCAACCCGTCGATCGTAATCGGATCGAGCCCGATGGCTGGGGCCACCTCGGCTGCCGTCTGCTGCGCGCGTCGGTACGGGCTGACGTAGAGCGCATCGAATCGTCTGTTTGCGAGTTCGTTGGCGGTGGCGTTTGCCTGGTAGCGCCCGAAGGGCGTCAGATCCGGGTCGGCCACCGAGACGCCCCCGCCCGGCGCCCAATCCGGTTCGCCGTGTCGGATCAGTGTGATCGTCGCGCGCTGCTGCGAACGCGTCACCGCTTCTCGTTCTGCCGTTGTCCCGCGGTCGGGGTTCTCTGTGGAATCGGCCATAGGCCCGGGAATGTACCGCAGAGAGTTCGTAAGGATGGGGTGCCGAACGACTCGAAAGAGCGCCGTCAGCGCGCTCGCGTCGGCCGGCTCGGTGCTCCGAGTTCGCGCCCTCGCGCGAGATGGGTTCTGGCTTCATCGCTTCGCCCCGAGAGCATCAGCGCTTCAGCCAGTGCGACGTGCGCGGACGCATCGTTGGGGCGCATTTCGAGCAGGATCTCGAAGTGCTCGATGGCTCGATCGTAAGAAGACTGGGCGCCTTCGGTGGCGTTGCGCCCACGCTCGATCAATGCCAGGCCAATCCCCCGATGCAGCGAAATCAAGAACGGCAGGCTGCCACTGGCCACCAAGCCGCCGCCGCCGTCGAGTTCGAGCGCGCGCTCGAAATGCAGCAGTGACTCGTCGATCTGGCCATCCCGCAGCAGGACGTGCCCGAGGTTGATGTGGGCGCGAATGTGACGCGGTGCGATGCGTAGCCCGATGCGGTAGGCCTCGATGGCCTCGTCCAGCCGGCCCAACTCCGCCAGAACCTCCGCGCGCCCGATCTGCGTTCGACCGCTGCGCGGAGCAAGCGACGCCGCTCGTTGGTAATGGAGCGCTGATTCTTCGAGTCGGCCGGCGCGGCGCAGCGCGGCGGCGAGACCGTTGTGTGCGCGGAAGTTGTCGTGCGTGACGCTCGCAGCGTGACTGTGCAGTGCAATCGTGTTCTTCCAATGCCCGATCTGAAACCACGACGTCACCGCCAACGCGATCAGAATCGCCGCTCCGAAGCCGCGCAACAAAGCGTGCCCCCAACGCCGCGGGGACAACCACTCGTGCGCGCCCCAGGCAACGCAGATCGTGATTCCGATTTGAGGCAGGTAGGTGTAGCGATCGGCGTGGGCCTGCGATCCTACCTGAATGAGTCCGATCACCGGGACCAGCATTCCGATGTACCACAGCCAACCCACGAGTGCGTAGGGGCGGCGGGAGGCAGCCACGATCGACGTGATCGTGATCGCAGCGAAACCCAGCCCGAGCGCAATCCAACGCGTCCCCTGTGCGGTCTCGATCGGATGGGGATAGAAGGCGGCCAGACCGCTCGGCCAGAGTGATTTCCCGATGTAGATCCAGTACGAATCGAGGGCGTTCGCCGCGCGACGTGGGATCGTCAGCACGGCCGTATCCGACAAGCTGCCGGCCAGATCCTGGGTCAGGATCGCTGCTGCGCTTACCGCCGCAGCGAGCACGAACAGCGGGATCTTCTCTCGCGCGGCTCTGCCGAGATCCGGCCAATCAATCGGGACGAGTCGGTCCGTGCGGCCGATGCGTTCCAGCGGCCAGTAATCGAGCAGCAGCAGTACGAACGGCAAAGTGACCAGCATCGGCTTGGCCATCAATCCCAGCGCGAAGCTGACTACAACGCAAAGGTAGAGAAGCACTCGGCGCGATCGGCGGGGTTGTCGCGACTCGGGGCCGGATTCGTTCGGCGCTTGGTAGTGAACATACGCAAGCAGCGTCAGCATGAAGAAGAGTCCGCTCAAGACGTCCTTTCGCTCGGACATCCATGCGACCGATTCGACGTGGAGTGGATGCAGCGCGAAGACTCCCGCGACGAACGCACTGCGCCCGGTCGCGCCCGTCAGGAGATGCAACAGCCAGAACAGCAGTACGGCATTGGCGGCGTGGAGCGCGACGTTGGTCAGGTGATAGCCGGCGGGTTCACGACCGTACAGCTCGTAGTCGACGAGCAGCATCATCCACGTGACCGGGATCCAGTTCGAGACGATGTGTTGCGTGAACGTTCGCTCGATCGCATCGAGGGTGACGCCGGTGTCGATTGCCGAGAGGTATACGTAGTCGTCGTAGTTGACGAACTCGTGGTGCCGAACCTGGGCGTAGACGGCGACCGTCGCGGCCACCAGGATCAGACAAATCAACAGACGCGATCGCACGAGGCTCACACTAGCCTGTTAGGGCCAACTTCTCCGGCGAAACCTCCGGCAGGCCCCCTCAACGTTCGTTGCGGGTGATCGCGAGGATCTCTCCGCCGTATTTCCGCATGCGTGTGGCGCCGATTCCGCCGATGGCCAACAGGGACTGCTCGTCACGCGGGTTCTCGGTCGCGATCGCGATCAGCGTTCGGTCGGTCAGGATGCGAAAAGCCGGGATCTTGCGTTCCTGGGCTTTCGCGAGGCGCCACTTCTTGAGCGCATCGACCAGCCCGACCGGAGCGTCGGCGGGTACGGGGTCGGCTACTGACGCACGCGTCTTCCTAGCGGTTCTCTTGGCGTCCCCGGAACGCGAAGGCGCTGCGCTCCCCGCGATGCGAGACCCCGCTGGACGCTGTCGCTTCGTTGGCGGTCGCATTGCGACGGCACGTTTCGTTTTCGGTGGCTCGACCATTCCCAGCCCGTTCAGATCGTCATCGCGCCGGCGGCGGCCGAACTCGGTGAGAAAGGCTCTCTGGAATTGAATCTGGCGCCCGTCCTTTTCGAACTCGTCGCTTTCGACCCGCAGCCAGCCTCCACGAGCAAGGCTGGCCAGCAAACGCTCGAACGCTCGTCGCTCGAGTGATTCGCCGAACGTGTCGAGGTGAAGCCGGCCGGTACTTGGACCGTTGCGGCCACGCAGTGACTTCAGGATCTGGCTCATCGCCTCGCATTCGCTGGGCGTCGGCTCGTGAAAGCGAAGCGAGACACAATCGTTTGGTGCGCACACGTCGCACAGCCCGCATGCCGCACCGTCGTCTTCCTGGTCTCCGAAATGTTCCACCAAGGTGCGCATGCGGCAGACGGCACGCTCTGCGTAGCGACCGATCTGTGCGAGTTGCATCTCCTTGTGTCGCCGCTGCTCGACGTACGCCGCCTCCCAGCCACGGCTGCCGAGCGTGGCGTCGCCACCCGGCGTGACGCGCGCGCCGCCGTGGATCCAGAGCTTCTCGATGGCGCGCTCCAGCAGTTCGGTCTCGATCGGATTGCGCCCGCCGATTCGCTCGCGCAGCTCGGACGTGGAGCGCGGCGTTGCATCGAGGGCCGCGACGACCTGTTCTAGAACCTCGATGTCCGGGTAGTCTCGATCGAGAAACCATTCGTGTGTGCGCCGGTCGGCAAAGCTGTGGAGCAACACCGCTCGTGAGGGCAGGCCGTCGCGGCCTGCACGACCGATTTCCTGATAGTAGCCCTCGACGCTTCCGGGAAGTGCCATGTGGACGACGGTCCGGACGTTCGACTTGTCGATCCCCATTCCGAACGCGATCGTCGCGACGATGACTTCGGTCCGACCGCCGAGGAATTCGTCTTGGACGCTGTCTCGCCTCGCGGCCGGGATTCCCGCGTGATACACCGCGGTACTGAAGTGTCGTCCCAGATGTCGTGCCAACGCTTCGGCCTTCTTTCGCGTGGGCGAATAAACGATCGCGGGCCTTCGTTCTGGGTCTTTCAACAAAGACAGCGCAGCATCATCCCGGACCCCGGGAGCCATCTCGACCACTTCGGCGGCGATATTGTTGCGACGAAAGCCGTGAATCGATCGGATCGCGGTCGTCATTGCGAGTTGTTGGACGATGTCGGTCTGGACCTGTGGTGTCGCGGTCGCCGTCAGTGCGATCACCGGCGCGGGACGAAGCAACGGCAACCGTTCACCGAGCATCCGGTAGTCGGGTCGGAAGTCGTGTCCCCATTGAGAAATGCAATGGGCTTCGTCGACCGCAATCAGTGTGGGCTTTCGTTTCGCGAGCAATTCGGGAAACCCGCTCACACTCAGCCGTTCCGGCGCGATGAACAGGAAATCGAGCGCACCACTCAGGTAATCGGTGCACACCGCGCGGGATTCGGGCCGGCTTCTTCCGGAGTGAATCCGCTCGGCTCGCAAGCCCAGCTCCTTCAGCTTGCTGACCTGGTCTTCCATCAACGCGATCAGCGGACTGACGACCAACGTGGTACCACCACGCGCGATGCCGGGAAGCTGGTAGCAAAGTGACTTGCCGGCGCCGGTCGGCATCACGAGCAGAACGTCGCGTCCGCGAGTCGTCTCCTCACAGACCGTCTGTTGGTGCGGGCGGAAGGCAGCGAACCCGAAGACGCTGTCGAGCAACCGTCCCAATTTCTCCGGAGGCGTCGGCGTGCGCTCGATCGCGTCGGGTAGCGTTCGAGCTTGTGTTCGGGCCTGTGTTGGAGCCTGCCTTGACGACTGGGGTGGAGCTTGCTGTGCGGGCTGCGCCGAGGGCTGCGTTGCCGAGCGCGCTGGTGGAACTGGCGACACAGGCGTCGTGATGGGTACGGCCGAACCGCTACTGAGCGTGCCGGCGACGAGCGACCGCACGCTGTCTTCAATTTCGGCCATGAATCGGGCGAGCGGTTCGCGGCCCTCTTGGATCAGCTGCAGCCGGGCCTCCCAGCGACCGGTGAGGATCGGGCTCTTCACGTCCGGGTGAACGAGTGCGATCAATCGGATGCCCTTGTCGGTCGCGACGATCGATTTGTCTCTTCGCTCGACGTATTGCCGTTGGAGCAGCGTTTCGATGATCGAAGCGCGTGTCGCGGGTGTGCCGAGCCCGTTTTCGCGCATCGCATCCGAGAGTTCCTTTTCTTCCAGCGCGCGCCCGGCGGTTTCCATCGCAGTCAACAGCGTTGCGTCGCTGAAGCGCCGCGGCGGGCGCGTCTTTTTTTCCTGAGCGGTGGCTTCGGCGACGTGTTGTTGCTGGCCCACCGCGAGGCGGGTGGGAAGCGTTTCGTCTGAGTTCGCTGCTCCTTGTGAACGGACGACCGGATCGAGAATCTTCCAGCCCACGAATTCGACACGGGTTCCGGTGCTGCGGTAGTGATCGATCGTCTCGCCGTCGCCCCCGACATCACTGGTGATCGTCGTGACGACCTCGGTCGTCGCGTAGCGATGATCGGGGTGCCACGCCGAAAGCAAGCGGCGACAGATCAGGTCGTAGATCCGTGCTTCGTCGCGCGAGAGCGATACGCGGCTCGGATCACCGTTGGTGGGGATGATCGCGTGGTGATCGCTGACTCGCGATGCGTCGATGAAGCGTTGACCGAGCGCCCGCTCTCCAGTGCCTGGGGCAATCGCCGATGCATCGAC
>JAJDAM010000894.1 GCA_029261905.1 Deltaproteobacteria bacterium | reverse complement strand
GAACACGAAGACCTCGAGGCGCCGATTCGCTTCAAATCGCTGTACATTGATCTGTCGATTCACGACGTCGATGAAGCGATTCAACTGACGAAACACGCGACGCGCCGTGAAGTCCGATGCATCGGTGTAGATGATGAGTCCGTGGTGATCGGCGCGACGCCAATCGTCGAGCGGGATCGGCTTGGGCTCCGCGACTTCCGCGCGATCGACGCTTCCCGCACAGCCGGACACGAGCGAAACGGCGAGAAGCAGCCACCCCATGCATTGCAAAGAAGCAGGCGGGCCGCTGCCCGTCATTTCGGTTCAGGTAGCTGCACGAGCCACGGCTGGAAGGAAAGCGCAATGCCTTCCTCGATGATGGCCTCGTCCCGAAACAGGTCCTTGCGAACGCTCGTCTGATACCGCGAACCGACGACCTCGTAGCCGTGAATCGGCTCGAGCCCTACATAGCGCTCGAAGATCAATCTACCTTCGCGATCGAACACGCTGGTGCGCAGCGACGTGCCCGTGGACACTCCCTTCAACCAGAGAGTGCCTCTCGTCGTGCGCTCAATGTCGATGGGCACCTCACGCGAGACCCCGTCCCAGTGGAGTACTTTCCCGGCGTATCGGCCCTTACGAACCACGACCGTGGCGGCGATCACACCGTCGGCGGACGCAGAGTCGGCGGACGCAGAGTCGAGTGTGCGAAGCGCGAGCTCGGAACGCGCCCTTTCGTACATCTCCTCGTCGAGGTTCTTCCCGCCATCGTTCGACAGACCACCGAGTTCATCGGTGCATTCCTTCCAGATGGCGAGCGTGGTGGACATACGAGGCGCGATGACTTCGTAGCCACTGGCTTCGAGGAAATGACGGAGCTCCTCGCTCATCATTTCCACTCCGGCTGCGAGTTCCGCGCTCGGCGCGTAGTCGTAGTTCATCGGCAGCAACACCACGCGCTCGAAGTCACTGCTCTTCGCTGCACCCGCGATGGGGTAGTGGACCGGCAGGCGAGCGCTGCAACCGAGTGCAAGTGCGCTTGCGGCGAGCATCGCGAGCCGAACTCGGGACGGCGACCGAGACAGACTGGACATCGCCGCATCGTACCACAGCAGTGTTACCTACTCGTGCCAATCACGGGGTGCGAGACCCCGCCCTACCTCGGGTCCGGTAGATCGGGCATCTCTGCGTCGATCGACTCGTCGAGTGCCTGGAGCTTCCTTCGAAGGACTCGAGGTCCCGGCAGCTCGGCGTCGAAATCATACAAGGACTGCTCCCATCCGCCGTACACCGGGTTCGGTATCACGATCCATCGAGTCCCCCAATACGACCGGTATCGTTTCGCCAATTCGATCCGTTGCTGCGGCACGGTCTGGCTACCGACGACGAAGTCGTTCAGGTCGTCTCCGAGAATCAACACGATGCGATGACGGGCCGCGATGGATTGCCGACGCGATGTCTTGTCACTCTCCCATTCGACTCTCTCACCCACGCTCAAGAGATTGGCGCCGTCCGCGTCGATCGGAAAACCGAGGTTTTTCAGGTTCTGTCGGGTTGCCTCTTCGTGGGCCGAGTCGCGGTTGGTGACGTAGAAAATCGCGACGCCCCGCGCGCTCGCGTACTTCACGAACTCGATTGCACCGGGTACGGCCCGGGCTCTCTGCTCGCGGACCCAGCGAGTCCAGGCCTCCTCTCGAAATCGACCTCTTTCCTTCACGAGCTGCGATTGAAACGATCCAGTATCGAGAATGGTCTCATCGATATCGAAAACGACCGCGGCCGGTAAGCCCTGGTAACCGTCGCCCTGCTCGATCGCCGCCGTCCAAGCCGTGTTCTCGGGGTTCAGCGCGAGGTCGAGCTGCGTCTGTGCCAGCCGATAGGCTTGCTCGGCCAACGCGTAGTACTCCGCCGAGGTCTTGATCCAGAGCATCGCGTCGAGGCCCGGGTGAGCGGAGTCACGGTCCTCTGTCCACGTCTGGCAGGACGCCAGGAACGCCGTCAGTACGACGATCAGCACGAGACGATGGCGCTTGGACATCCCTACTCCCAATTGATCCGCAGGCGACCCATTCCGACCGGAATGCTCTGGCCCACTATCTTAGGCCGTACGCGCGGCTTCGGGAGGAGCCACGATCGCGTGGCGCGCCTGGGGGTCTGGACATTCGACGAGAAGGGGGCGATGAGGCACCGGTCGCGGCCCAGCTCCGCGGTCTCGAGGTCTGCTCGACCGAGCCCCCGGCAGCTTTCAGTGCCGTCTTCGTACTCAGCTTCCGACGGCGTCCCAGTAACGGTCGACCTTGGACTGGATGTCAGCCAGAACCCGGTCTTGTCGCTCGGGTTCGAACAGGTGCGCGAACCGGCCCTGACGTTCGAGGTATTCCACGACGGGCACCCGTTTGCGCGGCTTCTTGTTGTGGGTCACTTCGCCGTCTGCGAATTCCTTCAAAGGCCAGACACCGGTCTTGACGGCGAGGCGACCGATTTCCGCGGAGTCCTTCGGGTCGTAATCCCAGCCCGTGGGACACGGTGCCAGCGAGAGGATCATGCGGGGCCCGTCGAGCTTGGCGGCCTTCTCGATCTTGCGAGCGAGGTCGAGGGGTTCGGTGCCGATCACCGTCGCGACATACGACGCACCGTTGGCGACCCAGATCGAAAACAGATCCTTCTTGAATCCGGGATAGCCAGCGGCACCGGTGCTCGTCGAGGTGCGGGCGGCGTGGGGCGTTGCGGCCGAAGTCTGCTGTCCGGTATTGCCATAACCTTCATTGTCGTAGCAGAGATAGATGAAGTCGAGACCGCGGTCGATCGCGCCGGAAGTCGCCGACAACCCCATTCCGTACGCCGAGCCATCTCCCGTCAGCACGACCACCTGCATGTCCTCGCTCGCCTCGATCTTTCCGCGGTCGCGGAGAATGTCGAGTGCGTCGCGCACCCCCTGGGCTCCGGCGGGAGCGGATCCCATCGAAGTGTAGAGCCATGAACCGCGAAACGGAGTGAAGGGATAGACAGAAAGGAGCGTCATGCAACCCGCTGCATTGACGAAGATGGTGTTCGGCCCGAGCACGTCGTAAATCTGGCTGACGGCCTGCAGACCACCGCAGCCAGCGCACATCGGTGTTCCCGAGCCCAACAAATGAGTCGAAGGCAGATCCTTGATGTCGTGAAACCGGGTGTCATTCGACATGTTCAGCTCCGGTCAGCCCGCGTTCGTGGTGAGCGATCGCCTGAAGCTTTCGCACCTCGCGCAGTTCGGATTCCTGAAAGAGAAGTCGGGGTTCGGGAGTCACTCCTTCATCAGCCGCCTTTTTCGTCACCTTCGCGATCTCGAAGAACTCGGCTGCGGTAATGTCGCGACCGCCGAGTCCGCCAACGAAGCTCGCGAGCACCGGCGGTGCTCCGTCGCTGCCGTACAGCGCTGCGGCGAGTTCGCAGTGAAGCGTCCCCCCGTGGCCCGGTGAGAGGTTCTGGTCGATCACAGCGACTGCGCGCTTACCAGCGAGCGCGCGGCGCAGATCCTCTGCAGGGTAGGGGCGAAGCAATCGCGGCCGCACCAACCCGACCGGTTCGCCTGCATCGCGCAGGGCATCCACCGCCGCCCTGGCCTTGGTGGAGAACGATCCAATCATCAAGAAGACGATCTCCGCATCCTCGCACTGGTAGGTTTCGATCGCGTCGTACCTTCGACCGAAGATCCTTTCGAAGTCCATCACGACTTCGCGGTGAACATCCGCAGCCGCATTCGCGGCCAGGTGACTTTCGTATCGAAAGTACGAGTACGGGCCGCCGCCGAGCACGGCGACTGCCTGGCTGATGGGACGACCGGCGCGGAAGCGAATCGAGCCGGGGTCGAAGTCCGGCAGGAAACTCCGAACTTCGTCGAGTTCAGGAATCGAAACCGGTTCGCGAGTAAAGGAGAGATAGAAGCCGTCGAGGTTGACCATCATCGGTAGCCGAACGCGCGGATCCTCGGCGATGCGATACGCGATCAGCGTTGCGTCGAGCACTTCCTGGCAGCTCGCGCAGTGGAGTTGCAGGAAGCCGCTGTCGCGTGCGGCCATGACGTCGTTGTGATCCGACTCGAGCGTGATCGGAGATGCCAGCCCACGCGACACATTCACCAGCACGAGGGGCGCTCGCCAACCGGCCACCGCGTAGAGCATCTCCATGGCGTGGAGCAATCCCTGGCTCGACGTTGCGCTGAAGACCCGTACTCCGGTCGCAGCCGCGGCCCCGGCGGCCGTCATCATGGAATGCTCGGATTCCAACATCACCATGCGGGCGGGCATCTCGCCGTGATCGATCCAATTGCCGAGAGTTTCGATGATCTCCGTTTGCGGGGTGATGGGAAACGCTGGGATGTAGTCCGCCCGGGCGAGGCGGGCCCCCCATGCGGCGGCGGCGTTTCCGGTAATCAAGCGTCGGCTCATGGGTCACTCCGATGTTCATCCACCGCCCGCTCGGGTTCGACGACGATCGCGTGAGATGGACACACCGCGACGCACAGCAGGCAGCCCTTGCAGTGCTCGTAGTCGATGATCGGTTCTCGATCGCTGCCGACATCGATCGCGGCGTCGGGGCACAGCGTGCTGCAGATCCACGAGCAGTGATTGCACAGCGAGTCGTCGATGACCGGACGCATGGTTCGCCACAAACCGGTTTGCACCTGTTCGCTGGTTGCTTCGCCGCGAATGGCGGGGGCGGAGATCGAAGTGGGCTCCACCTCGAGTTCCACCCACGCGGGCGGCGTTGCAGAAGCACGCGTGAGGGCCTCGCCCTCCGAAACGCATCCCGCGTGCGACTCGAACGAGTCGAAGCTCTCGAGGGCCCGACCGACATTGCGTTCGATCACATCGGAGGGCAGCCCTTCGAGTTCCGCGCGGATCGCTCCTTCGAGATTCGCAGCGGAGATCTGCCCGATCAGTTTCGCCGCCGCTCCGACGCTGGCTGCACCCATGAGCGCGGCGCCCTCACCGGGTCCGGGCGGCAGGGTCAAGACCCGACAAGTCACGCCGAGACGCTGCTGCCACAGCTCGGGCTCAGCAGCGCTCGCGATGACGAGCACACTCCGGTCGCAAAGGCCCGTCATCACCGCGGCCGCGGGGACCTGAACCAGGCTCTCGTCCGTGACGACCACGAGGTCCGGATGATCGATGATTCCACGCTCGTAGACCGGAGCGCGATCCGCGCGCACGTACGCAAAGATCGGTGCACCCCGGCGCTCGGCTCCATAGCGAGGCGCGTCCTGCACCTCGTAGCCCTCGGCGAACAGAGCGCTACCCAAGATCCGACTCGCGGTCTTGATTCCCTGCCCACCGCGTCCGTGGAAGCGAATTCTGTACATGGTGGCTCCGGAACCCGGCTCAGAAAATGGACCAGCGCCGTGTCGACATCGCTTTGCGAATGCGATCGACACTGAGCTGGGTTGCAGATTCACGCGGCGGCTTGTCTTGACTGAGCGAGTTCTCGAGTACATGACGCGTGTTCTGACGCACTCGCTCGGCGATCTGGTCGAAGACCGCACTCTCGGTCGATCCGTGATATTCCATCGCCGCGCAGATCACTCCGCCTGCGTTTGCAATGAAGTCGGGGACGTTGATCACACCACGCTGGTGGAGCGCGATCTCCGCGCCCGGTGTGGTGGCGATGTTCGCCCCGGAGACGACGAGCCGTGCCCGCAGTTGATCGGCATTGTCTACGTGAATCACATCGGGGCGCGCCGCAGGTACCCAGATATCACAGTCGACCGCGACCAGTTCTTCGGCCGAGAGCAGCTTGCCATCGGCGTACTCTGTGACGCTCGACCCGCCGCGCTTCAGTTCGTCGAGTTGGTCGATGTCGAGACCGCGTTCCGCGTAGACGGCGCCCATCGAATCCGCCGCCGCAACGATCACGCAACCGATCTCGGTCAAGAAACGGGCCGCGGGGCGCCCGACGTTTACGTAGCCCTGGATCACGACGCGCGCACCGGCTAGCTCGAGGTCTGCAAACTCGGCTGCGACTTCGATGCTGTGGCGCAGCCCCCATGCGGTTGCGCCGATCTCGTCCAGCGGGATTCCACCCAGCTCGCGCGGCAGCCCGACCGCGCGGCCGATTTCGTCGTGTACCCAGCCCATGCAGGTCTCGTCGGTCCCCATATCCGGGCCGATGATGTAGTCGTCGCAATTCGCGAGAGCGCATGCCATCGCGCGGATCAGTTCTTCCTTTCGATCTGCGGGGAGTTTGGGATCGGCACACAACACCGACTTTCCGCCACCGTGCGCAAGCCCAGCGGCTGCGTTCTTGAGCGACATCGCGCGGGCGAGACGACGGCACTCTTCGAGGCTTCCGTCGGCAACCATTCGCAGGCCGCCGATCGCGGGCCCCGCGGCCGTGTTATCGACCACGACGATGCCCTTCAACCCAACCGAGGGCTCGTGGACGTGAATGATTTTTGCGGGGCCCAGATCGTCCAGTTGGTCCAGCACGTCCATAGCGATCGCCTCCGTTTGTCCAAATCGAGTGGAGCCGATGCTGTTCGACCCGTACGACGGGGGACACACGGGGCCGTCGATCGGGATCGAACCCACCAACGAGGATAGACTGCAATCGGTATGCCACGGCCGCGGACGAGCCACGCCACGCTACGCGACTTTTCACGATTCCCAGGGACTAGTTGCCCCAGATTCACTTGGAGAACGGGCAGGAAGTACCGAACGCAGTGGCTGTAGGCGGTGCGGCGAGCCGGGATCTTGACCGGCGCCTCACATGAGCGAAGCTCTCGCCGGCGTACGTTCGCTACTCGAGCTGGAGTATTTTCGCTCTCGCCATGTTCGACCGTCCAGAAGCGCATGGGGAAGCTGCATTCATGATGAATGATGAACGGAGGTTTCGTGAAGCGGATCGTGATCGCGACCGACTTCTCTAGGGATGCGACCCGCGCGTTGCAGCACGGTGTCGCACTGGCGCATCTGTTCGACGCGGAGATCGAACTCTTTACCGTTCACAGCCTCTCTCCGCTCGCTCTCGGCGATCGCGAACTCGCGCTGTCGGCGGAGTATCTCGAGCAGGCGCAGCACGGGATTCGTCAACATCTCGAAGAACTCGCCGAGCAATTGCGCAGCGAAGGCGCGACGGTGAAATGCAACCTGGGGTCGGGAACGCCAGCTCCTGCAATCTGGGAAAGGGCTGAAGCCGCCGGAGCGGATTTGCTGGTTCTCGGAGCCCACGGTTCCCACGGATTCGATCACACGTTTCTGGGCAGTGTCGCCGAGCGGACCGCACGGGCAGCCACCTGCCCCGTGCTGACCGCGAGCGCGGATGCGCCCGAACCGTCCGAAGTGCGCAAGATCCTGGTCGCGACCGATTTCTCTGCGCACGCGGAGGCAGCGCTAGCCTGGGCGCAGATGCTGGCCGAGCGCTGCGGCGCGTCCCTGCTGCTGCTCCACAGTGTCGCGCCGCCGTTCGGCGTCGGCGAGGAAGAGCTCTACGTCGAAGACGAGCGCACCAGCAAAGAAATCGAGAAATCTCGCTCGCGCCTCGAAAAAATTGCAGCGCGGCTCGATGTCGACGCCGAGATCTTCGTCGGAAGACGCTATCCGGAGACGGACGTGCTCGCACAAGTCGCCGAGCAAGGCGCCGATATGATCGTCGTCGGAACGAGGGGGCGACGCGGCCTGCCTGGCGTCGTACTCGGCAGCACCACGGTTCGGATCATGCGGGGCGCCCGGGTCCCCGTCGCTTCGGTGAAGAGCGCCAAATAGCCGAAGCGCCCAGGGCGAGGTAAGGGACGAGGCCATGTCCGAAGCCACGGTCGGGTGTCGTTTCAGCGTTCGGCTTCCCCAGTCATCGGGACGAAGCGAACACCCATCAAGCGTTGCCGCTCGATCCCGGTGGGGGTTCGACGCAGCAGCACGAGTTCCTGGCTCCATCTGCCCACGGGTAGAACCATTCGGCCACCCACGGCAAGCTGATCGACGAGCGGTTGCGGGACGTGACCCGGAGCGGCGGTCACGATGATGGCGTCGAACGGCGCGTGTTCTGCCCAGCCGCGATAGCCGTCTCCGGTGCGCAGGGTCACGTTGTGATAGCCCAGCCGGGTGAGGTCGATGCGAGCGCGATCCGCCAGCTCCTCGATGATCTCGATCGAGTAGACGTGTTTCGCCAGTCGAGCCAGGACCGCCGTCTGGTACCCCGACCCGGTTCCGATTTCGAGAACTTTTTCTTCGCCCGTGAGTTCGAGTTTTTCCGTCATCGCCGCAACGACGTAGGGCTGCGAAATGGTCTGTCGATACCCGATCGGTAAGGGCCGATCCTGGTAGGCGTTCGCTCTTTCGGACTCGGGAACGAATTCGTGCCGGGGAACCGCGCGCATCGCAGCGAGCACGAGCGGATCGCGAATATCCCGACCGAGTAGCTGTTCGCCAACCATCTGCTCACGCCTTTCGATCTCGAGCTCGGAGGCCCGAGTCGAAACCCATGCGAACGTGCAGCCAACTGCCGCGATCACGACGAGCTGCTCGAAGCGACCGCGTTTCGTCATCGCCATTCAACCCTCCTCGGCTCGACACGGGTCGTCGAGCGGGAATCGCCTCGACCTCTCCCCACCCGCAACGAGCGTGCATGTGCCGCGCAGTGGGTGCGCAGCGCGGCCGCAGCAGAACGAAATGTGTGATTTTAACCACAAAACTCCTCAGAAACGTGCGGACCCACTCCGATACGTCTAGCCGAAAGCACCGAGGCAAAAAGCAACCGAGGGGAACAGGTTCAAGAGGAAGCGCCATGATGGTTGTTCGAGAGTCTCCTTGTCAAAAACTTCCGGAATTATTCGTCCGTACCGCCAGCCTTGCGCTCGTGGCAACGGCTCTCGCTGTCACCTTGGCGCTGCCGGCGCAGGCGCTCCTCGACGAAAGTTTCGAGTCGGGCTTCGGTGCATGGCAGGTCCTCGGTGACGTGATGCTCGAGGACACGTCGATCACGCAGCAGTTCGGAACAGCGGCCACCCAAGGTGACTTCCACCTCGTCATGTCGACGCTCCCGAACAATGTCGTCGATCAGGGCGCGCCGCTCGGTCAGGCAGGCGCCTTCTCTGGCACCGATGCAATTGCCGGCGCTGCGCTCGAAGCCGCCCTCGGAATACCCGCCGGTGACATCGATCTGATGTCGGTCAGCGGGTTCCCGGCGATCCAGGGTTCAGGTTTCTATCAGGAGTTCACGGCAGTCGACAACTCGACGCTGAGCTTCGAATGGAACTTCATGACCAACGAGTCGACGCCGACCGCGACCTATACCGACTTTCTGTTCTGGGGCATCACGGCGTCTGGTGGAGGGCCGCTGTTGCAGGGTGGCATCCTGATGGACACGGCTCAAGCTGCGGAGTTCGGCCCCGCACCGGGCGTTTCTCCGTTTGGAGAGGAAACCGGTTACCGCACGGAGAACGCGACGATCGCTGTAGGCGGGGCCTATCGGATCGTCTTTGGTGTCGTCGATGTCCGCGATGACAACTTCACATCAGGTGCGCTGCTCGACAATTTTCAGTTGGTCCCCGAGCCTTCGACCGCGCTCCTGATCCTCAGCGGAATGTTCATTCTCGCATTCGTGGGCCGAAGCCCAACGCGCGAAGCAGTGCCGGCCGAACAGCGCGCCTGATTTCGCGTCGCGCACGACTCACCTTCGAGTCCAACCGAATCGTACTTCGCTAGCCGCGCCGCACTAGTGTTGTGTTCCAGAAGTTCGTTGAACACCGAGGGCGTCGATTCGGGTCACTGGCAAGGCGCGAAACCGCAGTCCTAGCAGCGCTACGGCGAGGTTTCGTAACGCAGTCAGTGACCCGAAGCGGCGTCCGAATGTCAACGAACTTCTGGAACGCGAAACTAGCGCTCCAGCTCCAGGCTTTCGTCGTCCGACCCCGAACCATCCATCAGATACTCGTCGATGGATTCCGGCTCTGGTTTTTCGTCCGACACGAACTGCAGATCGCCCAGATCGACTCCGGAAGTAGAGGCATCGGATGCCGGTTCTTTGGCAGGTGCGGTTTCGCTGAAGTTGAGTGCGCGCTCGAAGTCCGATGGGTTCGACGCAGCCGCGCGAGCTACCTGCAAGTCGACGATCCCGTCGTGGTAGAGCTGTGTCAGATGCTGATCGAACGATTGCATGCCGTATTCGTCACGGCCACGCTCGATCACATCCTTGAGATCGCCGGCCCGCTCCGGATCCTTGATGTACTCCTGCACCGTCTTGGTTGCGATCATGATCTCGGTTGCGACGGCGCGGCCCGGGCGGTCCACCCTGGGAAGAAGTCGCTGGCTGATGACACCCTTCAGGTTGTCGGCAAGCCGGATACGAGCCCCGTGCTGCTCCCCACTCGGGAAGACACCGACGAGACGGCCGATCGTCTTGGCGGCATCCGTCGTGTGAACCGTCGAGAAGACCATGTGTCCGGTCTCTGCCGCCTTGAGCGCAATATCGATCGTCTCGGCGTCGCGCATTTCCCCGACGAGGATCACGTCCGGGTCCTGGCGCAGCGAAGACCGCAGCGCGGTCGTGAATGTCCGCGTGTCGGGCCCGACCTCGCGCTGGCTGATCGACGAGCGTTTGTTCGTGTGGAGGAACTCGATCGGATCCTCGATGGTGAGAATGTGGGCCGATCGGGTCTGGTTGATGTGATCGATCATCGCGGCGAGCGTGGAACTCTTGCCAGACCCAGTAGCTCCCGTCACGAGCACCAGACCTCGCTCCTCGCCGGCGAGTGCCTCGACTCGACGGGGGAGTCCCAGATCCGTGAGTGTGGGGATCTCGGTTGGAATCACCCGAAGAATGCAGCAAAGAGTCCCACGTTGCCGGTAGATATTGACCCGAAACCTCGCGACACCGGTAACCGAATATGAGCAGTCGAGTTCCTGAATGTCATCGAGCCCTTTCGCGTCCGCCTGATTCGACACGAGGATCTCGCAGATTTGACGGGTGTCGGTAGCTGCCAGCTCCTTGTATTTCACCGGTCGAAGTGAGCCATCGATCCGGTATGACGGGCGGTCTCCCACGAGGAAGTGAAGGTCTGACGCACCGGTCTTGACACCGTGGGCCAGAACCTTGTCGAGCATCTTCTTCTGCATCAATCCTCTCATCGGAACTGGAACCGCTGTGCGTTGATCGGGTCGTCTTGTTCGTGATCTGGGACGCTGGATTGCGCTCGACAGTGCGCGACCCCACCGCTCATCCTCATCGGCAGACCAGCAGAGTCATCTGAAGTCAGTGGCGCGCTCCTGGATCGATTTCTCCAATTTTCTCCGTCGGACAAGCGGTCAAGGGCCCGGGCACCGTCCGAAGCGCTTCTGTGATCCGACAGAGAAGTTCCGGCCTGCAGTCCGATCATTCCAAGGTGCCACCGGATTCCTGCATTGACGCGGGTTCTCGCTCGCGCACTCTCTGGAGATCCGAACTTTTGCGCCCACACGGAAGGAGTGTCAACAATGTCCGATGAGAAGAACGTCATGAAACGAAGCGACTCGACCGTGGCTGCGCCGGGGAACGCGAACATTCAGGATGCGGGTTCGCTGATCCGCGCCACGATCGACGAACTCGAGCGCATGCTCGATGCAAAGCAAGTGGTGGGTGAACCGATGCACTTCGAAGGCGCCACGGTCGTACCGCTGGTGAGCCTGGGTTTCGGGTTCGGGGCGGGCGCGGGCGGCGGCGGCGGCGCGAACTCCGACGGCAACAAGGGCGAAGGCGGTGGTAGTGGTGGCGGCGGTGGCGGCGGCGTCAAACCCGTCGGCGTTGTGATCGTCCAAAACGGTCGCGTTACGCTGGAGCCAATCCCCGAGCCCGCCAGCGGTGTCGCGAAGTTGGGAAGCGCCATCGCGGATGCACTGGATCGAAGGGCCGACAAGTCGAAGGACGACGACTGAGCCGGCGTGTGGATCCTCGCGACCGTCGCGATCGGCGCGCTGGTGGCGGCCTTGCTGCTCACCGTGCCCGTCGATGTACGCTTCAGCGCGGTCGCAAACGACAAGCGGAAGGCATCGCTCCGCATCGACTGGCTCTACGGGCGGGTGGGTCGAGACGTCGAACCGACGACGTCCACTCGAGGTTCGCGCAAGGCACGTCGCTTTCCTCGACGGCAGACACTCGACCTGTTGGTACGGGATCCCTTTCGCGGGAACTTCATGCGGTTGCTGCAGCGTTGTAGACGCTTCATTGCCGTCGATGAAATCCGCGGGCGGGCGCGATTCGGTCTCGGCGATCCGGCTGACACCGGCATGGCGATGGGCGCGATCTACCCGGTCGTCGCGTGGCTCGAATCCTGGCCGCAGGTCGAACTGAGGATCGAGCCGGATTACACCGAAGCGTGCGCCCTCGGGCACGTTCAGGGCCGGATTCGTTTGATCCCGATCGGACTGCTCGCGCACCTCGCCCTGTGGGCATGCTCGCCAGTCACGGTACGCACCCTATGGAGGCTCCGTTCTCTTTGAAACCGGATCGCGAGGAGCTTGGAACACCGGTGGAGATCGGCGACCTCAGCATCACGCCGGTTGCTCGTGTTTCGATTTCCCGGATCGAACTCGCGGGCAGCGTGCTCGTTTTCGGCACCAAGACTGCCGTGGCTGTCATCGTCCGTTCGGGTGGGCGTGAATGGCGGGTCGATCTCCCGGACCGGGACGAGGGTCCGGCCACCTGAGCGCTCGCCCGGCTTTCTAAAATGGCAGCAGGAAGTCCTTGCGGATGTAGTACGTTGTAATACATTCCGTACGACGTTGTCATACAAGGGAGATCGCCATGACCGAACCCAATGACTTGAACGACCCCACTGCACCGGTTCCGCCGGCTCCTCCTGCGCAGCGCGGCAAGAAAGACCGTTTGGTACAGACCCGCGTACCGCGTGAGTTGGAGCACCGAATCAAAGAGGAGGCCGAGCGCAGGCGAGTGACGGTCTCGCAGTTGGTGCGAAACCTGCTCGAGGACACCGTCGAGTTCGTGGGCGACGTGCTCGTCAGCGTCGACGACATCGTGGCCGACTCGGTGGAATTCGCCGGGAACGTGGGCCGCGATGCGCTGCGGGTCGCGGGGGCGGCGGCCCGAGAAGGGCGGCGGGTCAACGAAGAGGACCGCCGGCGCGGTAGGAGCAGCGGTAGAAAAAGAGAGACGTCGCCGACCACCGCCGGCCAAACGGGTGTCGCAGAGCCCGACGAGTCGCGCGACGCATCGCTCGACCACATTGACGCCTGGAACCCCGTCGTGCTGAATCGCGCCGTTGCCTGCTCGCAATGTGGCGCGGAACTCGCCCGCGGCGACCACGGCTACGCGGGTTTGGGCGACGGACCGATCGCTTGGCTCTGCGGGGGTTGCATCGTCGAGCTGTGATTGGAGCCCACGCACGACACGATCCCGCGAAACACATCCAACGATCCCAACCGTCAGGAGCCAACGAAATGATCGAAGCAACGCAGTCGCCGCACGCGCGGCCGGAAGCGGTCAGTGAGTTCGAAACCAGATCTCGCGTGCGACGCGCGCGCCGTTCACGCCGACATCGCCCCGCGAGCCTACTCGCGGTGGTCGATCTGCTCGACAGCTTGCTCGTCGGCGTCGAGCGGGCGTCGAACGGAGTGGCCGATCTGTTGGACGAGGCGGGCGATCTCGTAGACGGCGCCCAGGAACTCTGGCAGACGGCTGAGGAGGGTGTGTCGACACTTGGAGAGGGCTTCCAAGAACTCGGCCGAGAACTGGCCGGATGGCCGGCGCGGATCTCCCGCTTGTCGAACTCGGCGTGGGTGCTGACGCAGATCACGTCGAGTTACCGCTTTCACGAGGCGACCGTCGGATTCCGTTCCGTCGAAGGAGCCTCCCGCGCTCTGGAAGAACTGCACGCTCGCAACGCACGTCGCTTCTACGACGCCGCTCTCAGCGTGGGAGGCGGGTTCGTCAAGGTGGGTCAGATGCTTTCGGCGCGCATGGATCTGTTGCCGACACCCTGGGTACGCGAACTATCGCAGCTGCAAGACGCCGTGCCGTCCGCACCCTTCGAGACCGTTCGACCGATCATCGAAGCCGATCTCGACGGCTCGATCGACGACCTGTTCGTCTCTTTCGACGAGGTACCCGTCGCGGCCGCCAGTATCGGACAGGTGTACCGCGCAGTGACTCACGACGGCGTAGTCGTTGCCGTCAAGGTCCAACGGCCGGGTATACGGGACCTGATCGAACTCGATCTTTCCTTGTTCGAGTCCGCTCTGTCGGGCGTCCGTTCGATGCTTCCGCCCATGGATTTCAAGACGATCGTCGACGAGGTCCGAAGCATGATGATCGCGGAACTCGATTACGAGAACGAGGCGCGCATGATGAGCCGGCTGGCCGACTTCTTCGAGGGCCATGCTGAAATCGTCGTGCCGAGACCGATCCCGGGGCTGATCGGCAAGCGTGTGTTCGCGAGCGAGTTCATCGAGGGAAACAAGATCACCGATGAACTCGACGCGCTGTGCACCGCGCGCGACGCTGGTGATGTAGCCGCCAGTAGCCGCATCGACCGCGTGCTGCGTCTGGTATTCGAGTGCTATCTGCGGCAGGTACTGCAAGCTGGCGTCTTCCAGGCCGACCCTCACCCGGGAAACCTGCTCGTCACCTCGTCGGCGGAACTCGTGTTGCTCGATTTCGGCTGCACGAAGCCGATGTCAGAGTCGACGCGCGGGCTCTACCTCGCCGTCATGCAATCGTTCGTCACGCGGGACCGCGAGCGGATGGCTGCGCTGCTCGACGAGCTCGGCTTCGAGACGGCGAGTGGACGCCCAGAAACGCTGCACGTCTTCGCCGATGCTTTGCTGGCGGGCTTCGACCAGGCGCTCTCCGGTGGCGATTTCGAGTGGATCGACGAAGAGCAGGTATTCGAGAGAGCCGCTGAGCTGCTGGAGGTGGCGCATGAAGACCCTGTTGTGCGCATTCCGGCAGAGTTCGTCATGTTAGGCCGCGTATTCGGAACCCTCGGTGGACTCTTTCATCACTACCGTCCCAGCCTGGACGTCGGCAGGGACCTCCTACCGATTCTCGGTGTCGCGTTGTCCGAGCTGCCGCGGTAGAGAAACCGCCCTGAGGATCCGACCCGCTAGAGTTTTGGGGCGTCTTTTCGTCCGTCGGATTCAGCTGCCGATATCCGGGCGGCAGGGACTGGGGGCGGTTGCGTCATCTTCGTGGACATGCGGGCCTGGCACCGGAGCCCCGCCGGAAGTTGGCTTCCCGGATTGGGAAGCAGCATCCGCACACTGAAAGTCCCGCTGGCGCCGTCGAGGGTGCGGTCGACGATGGAAACGCTCGCGGTTCTCGGTTGATTGAGTGGCGGCTCGGGGACCACCTCCACCTCGTCGCCCGGCTTGATGCTTCCGAAGAGGTGTTTGGGCAAGATGACATCTACGCGCAGTGGATCGAGCTGTGCGACGCGAAGGATCGTGCCTTGTTCGACGACTTCGCCCGGCGACATCGAGCGCTCGGTAACGAGGCCTGAGATCGGGCTGCGAATCACGAGCCGTTCCCGCGCGGCCTCGGCTGGAAGCAACTGCAG
>JAJDAM010000893.1 GCA_029261905.1 Deltaproteobacteria bacterium | reverse complement strand
CCGGGAAAACCTCGAACTCATCGAAGCGATGTTCGAAGCCGGAAAGATTCGATACGTCGATGTTGTCCTGCTCCAACGAGAGCTGATTGAGGGCCGACTCGGCTACCTCGATGCGCGGCTCGAGCTTGCGCGCGCGGAAATCGCCACGCGCGCAGCGGCTGGACTTGAACTCGTAGCACCTGCACCCGGGAGGCCCACGCCGTGAAAAGGACCTACAGCGCCACCATACTCTACGCCTTTGTATCCCCGGTCCTTCTTGCAACGCTCCTTCTGGCGTGTAGCTCAGAGTCCGAGGAGGCCCCGGAGAGCGGAGAAGCCGAGCGCGAGTCCGTAGCAGACCGGGTTCAGCTCACGCCCGAAGCGCTCTCCCACCTGTCGCTTGAGTATGTGGTTGCGAAGGTGCTTGCTCTGCAGCCAACACTCGAGGTCAGTGCCGAACTAATGCCGGTGCCCGACCGGCACGCCGAAATCGGCACCCTCGTTTCTGGTCGCATCGCGGGGGTGCACGTAAATGTCGGTGATAGGGTCGAAGTGGGTACCCCGCTTCTTGTTGTCGATAGTCCAGAAGTCGGAAGAGCGCGCGCGGAACTCATCAAGGCAAGCGCTGAGTTGGATGTGGCGCGAGCTGCCGCTGAGCGCGAGAAGCAGCTCCTTTCCGAGCGAGCGACGTCAAAGCGCGAGGTGGAAGTGGCTGTGGGAGCTCTGAAGACCGCTCACGCTCGCTACAGCGCTGCCCGAGCCCTCCTTGCAACCCTCGGCTCTGGAGACCAGCGACTAGCCGCTCCAGAAGACGCGGCTCGAGTAGAGCTCCGAAGTCCCATAGCCGGCACGGTTGTTTCCCGAAATGCACACATCGGCCGGGCTGTTGAAGCGGGCGGAACCCTGATTGAAGTCGTGGACCTAGATGAGCTCTGGCTTCTTGCCGATGTTTACGAACGAGACCTAAGGCTCGTCGCTCGAGGGCAATCCGTTCAGGTCGACGTTCGCGCCTATCCGGACACAGCGTTCGCGGGCTCGGTCGACCAGGTATCGGGAACGCTCGACGAAGAGACCCGCGCTGCGAAGGTGCGAGTCGTTCTCTCAAACCCAGAGCACCGCCTCCGTCCTGGCATGTTCGCCACTGCGCGAATCGCCGGGACTCATGACCATGCGCCGACGCCGACGCTCGCCGTTCCTGCGGCCGCGGTACAGACGATTGACGACCACCGCGCAGTCTTTGTGCGCCTCTCAGAGGGCCTTTTCGAACTCCGGCGAATCCACACCGGGGAGCGCGCCGGCGCCCTCATCGAGGTCCTAAACGGTCTCTCGCCAGGAGATGAAGTCGTTGGAGACGGAAGCTTCCTCCTAAAGGGCCAGCTCCTTCGCTCAACTCTCGCGGAGGAGGAGTAATGGCGGAGCGACTCGTAGATTGGGCACTTCGAAACCGCTTTCTGGTGCTTGCCTTAGCCTTTCTCCTCATCGTTGCCGGCGTCGAGCACATGCTCCGACTTCCAATCGATGCGGTGCCAGACGTAACCAACGTCCAAGTGCAGGTGCTCACCAAGGCCCCCGCGCTCGCGCCGCTCGAGGTAGAACGCCTCGTGACCTTCCCGGTGGAGGCGGCGATGGCAGGCCTTCCGAACCTCGAAGAGGTTCGCTCGGTTTCGAAGTTCGGCCTTTCGGCGGTGACGGTCGTCTTCACCGAAGGAACCGACATTTACCTTGCTCGTCAGCTGGTCTCGGAACGACTCACCGAAGCCCGTGAAGCTGTCCCCGCCGGATACGGTGAGCCGGAGATGGGACCAATCGCAACGGGGCTGGGAGAAATCTTCCAATTCGAAGTTCGAGGTGAGCCAGCGTGCGAATCCAGCAAAGACCGGCCGGATTGCTACACGCCGATGGAACTCAGGACGCTCCTCGACTGGTCTGTCGCCTACCAGCTAAAGAGCGTGCCCGGCGTTGTCGAGGTCAACACCTTCGGTGGCGAACTAAAGACCTACGAAGTGCAGCCAGATCCCTATGCCCTTCGGAGCTACAACCTGCCGCTCGCCACACTATTTGAAGCGCTAGAGCGCAACAATCGCAATGTGGGCGGCGCTTACCTGGTGCGAAACCGAGAACAGGTCGTCATTCGCGGTGAGGGACTTCTCAAAGACCTCTCGGACATTGAGAACGTGGTCCTTCGCACGAGCGAAGACGGCACACCCCTCTACATCCGAAACGTCGCGACCGTGGCACTCGCCCCGATGGTGCGCCAAGGCGTCGTCACGCGTGACGGCCGAGGGGAAGCCGTTCTCGGAATCGTGATGATGCTCATGGGAGAGAATTCACGGGACGTCGTCGAGGGCGTGAAGGAGAAGATTGACTCGTTCTCCGCCAGTCTGCCGCCCGGGGTGACCATCGAGCCTTTCTACGACCGGACCGAACTGGTGGCGCGCACGATTCGCACCGTGCAGATCAACCTGCTCGAAGGTGGTCTACTCGTCGTCGCCGTGTTGTTCCTGATGCTCGGAAACCTCCGTGGAGGCCTGATTGTCGCCTCCGCGATTCCGCTCTCGATGCTCTTCGCCTTTATCGGCATGGTGCGCGGTGGTGTGTCCGGAAACCTCATGAGCCTTGGTGCGATTGATTTCGGCCTCATCGTCGATGGCTCTGTCGTCATGGTCGAGAACGTGTTTCGACAGATGTCAGATAGAGAGCGCTCGCACCTGTCCACGCTCGACATCGTGCGCTTGGCGGCGGCGGAAGCTGCCCGACCCGTGGCGTTCGCAGTCGGCATCATCATGATTGTCTACCTACCGATTTTCACGCTGACAGGCGTCGAGGGGAAGATGTTTCGTCCCATGGCGCTCACCGTGCTCCTTGCCCTTGGCGGCTCCCTCATTTTGGCCCTCACTCTCGTTCCGGTGCTGGCGTCGCTTGTTCTTCGCAAAGAGAGCGTTTCGCACGACGAAACCTGGCTTGTCAGAGGGTTCCGCGCGCTCTACACGCCGCTTCTCGACCGCGCGCGTGGTCACCGCGTTGTTCTTGTCTTGGGGAGCGCTGCGCTCTTCTCATTTAGCGTGGTAGCCGCGTCCTTCATGGGAGCCGAGTTCATTCCGAAGCTCGATGAAGGCGCGATTGCTCTTCAGGTGTGGCGGCTCCCGTCGGTTTCGGTGGACGAAGCGGCCAAGCAATCCACAATGCTCGAAGGTGTGCTCCTGCGCGAGTTCTCCGAAGAGGTCGAGACCATAGTGTCAAAGACTGGCCGTCCGGAAATCGCTACCGACCCAATGGGTGTCGAGATGAGTGATGTCTTCGTCATGCTGCGGCCCAGCGACCAGTGGCGTTACGACTCAAAGGCTGAGCTCATTGACGCGATGGAGGAGGTTCTCAACACGTCGGTTCCGGCCGCGGCCTTCGGCTTCTCTCAGCCCATCGAGCTTCGCGTGAGTGAGCTCATCTCAGGCGTGCGCTCCGATGTCGCCATCAAGGTCTTTGGTGACGACATCGAGGAACTCAGCGAGTTGGGCGATTCCATTGCGAGCGTCGTTAGTGCCCTGCCCGGTGCTGCCGACGTCAAGGTCGAGCAGGTCTCTGGCCTGCCGATTCTGACAGCCACCGTCGACCGACACGCAGTCGCTCGCCACGGTGTGGCGGCAGATGACGTCCTGATTGCAATCGAGTCTCTCGGGGGGCGAGCGGCTGGCCTCGTGCTGGAAGGTGAGAAGCGATTCGTGCTCCAGGTACGCTTTCCGGCCGAGGTGCGGAACGACCCCGATGCAATCGCCCGGATTCCAATCGCTTCAGCCTCTGGGCGGCTCATGCCACTCGGCGAGCTCGTCTCGTTCGACCTCGAGCCCGCGCCAGCACAGGTGAGCCGCGAGCGAATCCATAGGCGGCTTACTGTCGAAGCCAACGTTCGGGGCCGGGATATCGCTTCCTTCGTTGACGATGCGCGAAAGGCACTGGCGGAGCGCGTCGCGCTCCCACCTGGCTACACAGTGGAATGGGGTGGGCAGTTCGAGAACCTCGAGCGGGCAGCCTCTCGCCTGACCTTCGTTGTTCCGCTGTCGCTGCTTCTGATTCTGGTGCTGCTCTACAGTGCCTTTGGCGCCTTTCGACCTGCGATTCTCATCTTCCTCAACGTTCCGTTTGCTGCCACGGGCGGCATTCTCGCGCTTCTCGCGCGCGGCATGCCGCTTAGCATCTCGGCCGGAGTGGGCTTCATCGCGCTCTTTGGCGTCGCCGTCATGAACGGCGTCGTTCTCATCTCCTCCGTTCGGAAACTCGAAGCGGAGGAGAACGTTCCGGCGCCCGAGGCCGCGCGCCGCGGAGCGCTTACGCGAATGCGGCCCGTGCTCATGACAGCCCTGGTTGCTGCCCTCGGCTTTGTCCCGATGGCACTTGCCACGGGCTCCGGAGCTGAGGTGCAGCGGCCTCTGGCCACCGTGGTAATCGGCGGGCTGGTGACCTCAACCTTTCTAACGCTCTTCGTCTTGCCGTCAATTTATCCGTGGTTCTCGCCCAGCGAGGAACAGCCGAAGGCG
>JAJDAM010000892.1 GCA_029261905.1 Deltaproteobacteria bacterium | reverse complement strand
ATGATGAACGTCGTGTCGAACACACGCGTCGACATGGTCGCGCGCGGAGTCATCAAGGGCTGCATCGAGCTCGGTCGCGACCCGTCCGAGACGATCGCGATCTTTCGGATTCCGGGTTCGTGGGAAGAAGAAGGTTTCAAGCTGCTGGCGAAGCACAACGTCGAATACTGCGACCGAAGCGTTTCCATGTACGAGGCGGCGGGTCGCGCCGTCGCGAAGATGAAGTGAGCGGGCGGAATATTTCATGTCGATCCTGATCAATGCAGATACCACTTTCATCGTCCAGGGAATTACCGGACGAGAAGCGGTCAGCCTGACCCGCGAAAACCTGGACTACGGTGCAAAGATCGTCGGTGGCGTCACGCCGGGTCGAGCCGGACGCGACGTCTACGGCGTGCCGGTCTTCGACTGCGTGCGCGACATCACGGCCAAGACGCATGTCGATGGCTCGGTCGTTTGCGTGCCACCGCGCTTCACAAGGGACGCCGTTTTCGAGGCTCTCGAAAACGGCATCAAGATCATCGTGATCGTCACGGAGCGGATTCCGCGCCGCGAAGTCGCGCAGATGGTCGAGCTGGCCGCCATGCGCGGCGCGCGGATCATCGGGCCGAACTGCCTCGGCATCATCTCGCCCGGCGAGGCGAAGATGGGTGGTGTCGGCGGACCGGCGGCGAACACGAAGACCGCCTACTCGAAGGGCAACATCGGGATCATGAGTCGGTCGGGCGGCATGACGACAGAGATCGCCAGCACGCTGACGGCGGCCGGCATGGGGCAGTCGACCGCAGTGTCGATCGGCGGCGATGCGATCATCGGAACGTCCTATGCGGAACTGATGCCGTTGTTCGAAGCCGACCCGCAGACGAAGGCGATCGCGATCTACTCCGAACCGGGAGGCCGGATGGAAGCGGAACTCGCCGAGTGGATCCAGGAGAACAACTCGCGCTTGCCGATCGTCGCGTTCATGGCGGGACGATTCATGGACGAAATGCCCGGCATGCGATTCGGACACGCGGGCACGATCGTCGAGGGCAAAGCGGACACCACCGCCGACAAGATCGAGCGGATGCGCAACGCGGGGATCGCGGTCGCCGAACGGATCGAGGAGATCCCGAAGTTGATCGCCGAACGCATGGGAGAATCGAGCTGATGGCGGGCTTGTTCATCGACATAGAGGTCGCGGCCAGCGCGGCGTCCGACGCGACGTTGGTCGCAAAACTCGTAGAAGTCTGCCCGGTCGACATCTTCGAGACCGACGGCGGCGGCGCGCTGCAGCTGAACCAGGAAAACCTCGACGAGTGCACGCTTTGCGATCTGTGCGTCGAGGCAGCACCCGCAGGGACGGTCAAGGTCATCAAGCTCTACGAATCGTAAGGCCCGAGTCCGCCTACAAGCCGGCGCCACACAGTCTAACCCTCGATCCATAAACCCGAGGGGCAGGGAGAATCCGATGCGCAATCCCCGAAACTTCGCCAAGCCGCTCGCCGTTGGTGCGCCGACTCCTCCGATCGACATACCGGTGCGACCGTCGCGCATGATCCACTTCTTTGATCCGAGCAATCCGCGCATGGCCGTCAAAGTGCCCGAGTTGGTCACCAAGCTCGACGTCTTGCTCGCCAACCTCGAAGACGCGATCCAGGCCGAGAAGAAGATCGAAGCGCGCGAGGGACTGATCAAGATCGCCCAGGGTACCGACTTCGGTGATGCACAGTTCTGGGTGCGGATGAACAGCCTCGACAGCCCCTGGGCGCTCGACGATCTGCTGCGAATCGTGCCGGAGGCCGGAGACAAGATCGACGTGATCATGGTCCCCAAGGTCGAAGGTCCGTGGGACATCCACTATGTCGACCAACTGCTCGCGCAACTCGAGGCCAAAGCCGGCCTAGAGCGGTCGATCCTGATCCACGCAATTCTCGAAACCGCACAGGGCGTCGCCAACGTCGAAGACATCTGTTCGGCGAGCCCGAGAATGCAGGGCATCAGCCTCGGCCCGGCGGACCTCGCCGCTTCGCGTCGAATGAAGACCACACGCGTCGGTGGAGGTCACCCCGGCTACCTGGTACGCACCGACCCGAATCCCGACGATGAAAACGCGCCGCGCACCACTGCGCAGCAGGATCTCTGGCACTACACGATCGCGCGTATGGTTGACGCCTGCAACGCGACAGGGACCCTGCCCTACTACGGACCGTTCGGTGACATCGCCGACTCGGTCGCGTGCGAAGACCAGTTCCGAAATGCGTTCCTGATGGGATGCGTCGGCGCCTGGTCACTGCACCCGAGCCAGATCGAAATCGCGCGCAAGGTGTTCAGTCCGCCGCCGGAAGAGGTCAGTTGGGCGAAGAAGGTCATCGAAGCGATGGGTGACGGCACCGGGACGATCATGCTCGAAGGCAAGATGCAAGACGATGCCACCGTCAAGCAGTGCAAGGTCATGGTCAGCTATGCCGAATTGATCGCGAAACGGGATCCCGCACTCGCCGAGCAGTACGGAATCGATCCGGCCACGCTCGAGGACTGAGAAGGTACGCTGCCGAAGGCTCCCCGAAGCTTCGTCAGCCGCCGGACCCTGTGCGCGCCAGCATTCTGTTCTACGTGTCGGGCCATGGGTTCGGCCACGCGACGCGGACCGCCGCGCTGATCGAAGCGGTATGCGCGCGCAGCGAGCGCAGCGTGGCCGTTCGCAGCGAGGCGCCGCAGTGGATCTTCACGCAACGCGCGCCGCAGGTGCGTTGCAGCGCGGCGCCGATTGATGTCGGCCTGCTGCAGCCCAACGGCTTGGATCTCGACCTGGCCGCGTCCCTCGACGCACACGAGGCGTTCGGCGCAGCGTGGGAAAGTTCGGTCGAGCGCGAAGCACGCTGGATCTCGGATGCGGGCGCGGAACTCGTCGTCGCCGACATTCCCGCTCTCGCCTTCGTCGCGTCAGAGCGAGCCGGCGTTCGCGCGGTGGGTGTCGCGAATTTCGGATGGGATTGGATCCTCGACGAGTACACCGCAGACGAACCGCGGTGGGCTCCGATCGTGTCGCGACATCGAGAAGCCTACGCGACGGCAGATCACCTGTTTCGACTGCCGCTTTGCGAGGAGATGTCGTCGTTTCCGCGGGTCACCGATGCTCCACTGCTGGTGAATCGATCTCGATTGGACGTCGACGGTTGCCGGCGTGTCGTTGGGATCGATCCAAACGAGAGTCGGCGAGTCGTGTTGGTTTCGTTCGGTGGGCTGGGCGAGGCCCAGATTGCGGGTACTACGGACACGGATCTCGACGACTATCTGTTCGTCGGAATCGGCCCGCGACCGGCGGGGTTCGGCGGGCGTTGGCTTCGCGTCGCGAGTTCACCGGCGATTCCACACGAACAACTGATCTGCGCCGCCGACGCCGTGATCGGAAAGCCGGGTTTCAGCACGGTGGCCGAAATCCTCGCTCACGAGCGCCGCTTCCTCTACCTGGCGCGAAATCACTTTCGCGAGAACGAAATCCTGACGCGAGAACTCGCGAGCATCGGCTGCGCTCGAGAAATGCCACGCGGCGACTTCTCGTCGGGGCGTTGGCGTTCTCACCTCGATGCGTTGTTCGACCAACCGCCGCCACTCGCGGCTCCTGCCGCCGATGGCGCGGACCGGATCGCGGACGCGCTGTTGTCCTAGCCCGCATTGTTCACCAAGAGAACCTATTTCGGCAGTTGAGCCGACAGCTCGAGCATTCGCTCAATGGGTCGCAACGCAGCCAGTCGGATGTCCTCGGGGACAGTCACTTCCGGTTTGAGATCGCGAAGGCACAAGTAGAGTTTCTCGAGGGTATTGAGCCGCATGTAGGGACACTGATTACACGCGCAGCTTTCGTCCATCCCAGGAGCCTGGATGAGTTCCTTGTCCGGCGCCTTGGCATGAATCTGGTGAAACACACCGTCCTCGGTCGCGATGATCAATGTCTTCGCGGGAGACTCGATGGCCCGCGTGATGATGCCGGTCGTCGATGCGATGAAGTCGGCCTGCGCGAGCACGCCGTTGTCGCACTCGGGATGAGCGAGCACCTCGGCCTCGGGGTGCCGGACCTTCAGTTGCGCGAGCCCCTTGGCGCTGAACTGCTCGTGAACGATGCAGCTTCCCTGCCAGATAATCATGTTGGGAAGATCCGCCTTCTCGGCCACCCAGCGTGCGAGGTGGCGATCGGGCGCGAAGATGATCGGTTGGTCTCCCATCGATTTGGCCATCGCGACCGCGTTGGCCGAGGTGCAGATCAAATCACTGATGGCCTTCACGTCGGCGGTGGTATTGATGTAGCTGAGCACGGGCGCGCCATCGTGCTCGTCGATGAACGCCTGCAGTTCGTCGGCCGGACATCCCTCGGCCAGCGAGCAGCTCGCCGCCATGTCGGGGATCACCACCTTGCGGTCCGGGTTCAGGATCTTCGCGGTCTCCGCCATGAAATGGACGCCGCAAAAGACGATCACGTCGGCCTCGACGTTCTTGGCGGCTTGCGCGAGTGCCAACGAATCACCGACGAAATCGGCGAGATCCTGGATCTCTGACTCCTGGTAGTAGTGCGCGAGGATCACAGCGTTGCGTTCGCGCTTCAGGTCGGTGATCGCCGCTTCGAGATCTCTGGGGAAAATCTCTTGGGCTGGATTATCGAGAGTGGGGAGATCGGCCATGCCTAAAGATACCGCCCCGCCCGAGATGCCGGTAGGTTCGATACTAGCCGGTAGGTTCGATGAGCAAGGTCGGCACTCCGCAAGTGCCACTGCGAACGGTGAACACACGGGTCCCCGGCTTGTTGCCGTCGCGAACTTCCGAAACATCGAGACCCGCCAAAGCGAGTCGAGACTGTGCGGCTGCCGCGTCCGGAACCTGGAACGCGAGGCCACCGAACTGGTCTGGTGCCGATGGATCTTCGGCCTGGCCCAGTGATCCGACCACCTCGACCGTCACGCCCCCGACGCGGAAGAACATCATTCGCAACCCGCGGGCCTCGAACGATCGGTCGAGCGCGAGCCGCAACCCGAGCGCGTCGCGGTAGATCGCGCCGGTCGACTCGATTTCGCGGGTAGAAACCACGACGTGATCGAGCGCGCTGATGCAGCTTTCGGGTGGACCCGTAGCGGCGGCGGGTGGCAGTGAATCGTCGGGGGACTGGTGCTCGATCGCAAACAGCACCAGGCCGCGAGTCGTCTTCGGATGCAACATCACCGTCCGCCACAGTCGCACCCGATCGGAATCGTCCGAGCGACCCTCGCCGGACGCAGGATCGGCTGCGTCGAGTCCCCGCTCACGCGCGCTCGCCGCAAAGGCGTCCGCGTCGTCGGTGGCAAAGCAGGCCGCGAGAACTCCCTCACCGGAGCTGTTCAGCTTTTCCGCTACCGGACCACCGTTCCCAGTCGGGGCGAGCAACTCGACGTAGCAGTTGGCCAACCGGAACAGCGTGTTCGCGGTACCCGCGTCGGGGTGCCGACCACGCCACGATGGTTCCCGACCCAGTAGCGCGATGTAGCGCTGGGTCGCGTCCTCGAGATCGCGAACAGCAATGACGATGTGATCGAAGCCGTGAAGCATGCAGACAGCATCGCACACCTGCCGTTCGCCACACCACGCCGCAATACCCGGCCACACCTCCGCGCACACATCTGCCGACAACGCTATAAAGCGCCGAATGGCAGATCGAACGCGACATCGCTCGGCCCGACCGGCGACGTCGATGAAATCGCTTGCGCGCATTCGATCGAAGAAAATTGCTCTTCTGTTTTGTGCTGGCGCGTTGGCTTGCACGCCCGCGCGGGAGAGTGAGCGACCGAATCTGCTGTTGATCACGATCGACACGCTGCGTGCCGACCGGCTGTCGTGCTACGGCGGCGAAGCGGGGGTCGGCGATGCGATCTGCCGACTTGCCGACACGGGCACCCGATTCGTCTGGGCGTTCTCGACCGCGCCCTACACTGCGCCGTCGATCGCGTCGGTGCTGACGTCCCGGTATCCGGTCGATCACGGAATCCGCGAGTCGGCGGTCAGCTATCTGCCCGATGAGGCGGTCACGTTGGCCGAGGTACTGAAGCAGCACGGCTACACGACGGCCGCGTTCGTATCGAACCCTGTCCTCGATCGCAGCCGGCAGCTCCACCAGGGCTTCGACGTCTACGACCAACGCATGACACGGCGCGAACGCAACCGCAGCCACCTCGAAGAGCGCGAGGCAGTCGCAACCACGGATGCAGCTTTGGCGTGGGCACGCGTCGGTGCAAAGGAACCCTGGTTCCTCTGGGTTCATTTTCAGGATCCGCACGGCCCCTACGAACCGCCTCGGCCCGGCCCGTCGCGCCCGGTCGCGCTCGACACGGAAATACTGCCGACGCTGGAGGACGACTCTGGACTCGGCGGTATCCCGGCCTACCAGAAGCTGCCGGGAGTCCGCGACTTCGACAGCTACTCCAATCGATATACCGACGAGATCCGGTATCTCGATCCGCAGGTCGAGCGCCTCGTCGATACACTCGACGCGCTCGGACGCGCGCCCGCTGTCATCGTCACGTCCGACCACGGCGAAGCG
>JAJDAM010000891.1 GCA_029261905.1 Deltaproteobacteria bacterium | reverse complement strand
GCCGCCAGTGTGCCGAGGGTCCCAAGACGGTCGGCACGAACGATCTGTTCTTTGGAACGCCGGAGGTCCTCGACCATCCGGGCGTTTTCGATCGCGACCACCGCGTGATTCGCGAGCCCCTCGAGCAACGTCCGGTCGTCCGAGCTGAATCGGTTCCCGCCGCGGCGGTTGTCCACGACCAGCGCACCGATGACCTCGTCCTTGCCGATCAGTGGCGTGACCAGCACCTGTTCGGCAGCGACTTCGGTCACCCAACGTTTGACAGGGCCTTCCAACGTGAGCACGTCTTCCATCGCAAGGAGCTGCGCTTCGCCGGCCCGCAGCGTCTCGACGAACTGGGGCGCCGCCAGCGAAGAGATCCGGAGATCGGCGATCGAATTCGCAACGCTGCTGTCCTTGGGCGCGACACATGACCAGGTGAGGACGTCTTCCTTGGACCCGAACAACAGGATCCCCGCCGCATCGAAGCCGAGGTCTTCGATCACTGCATTCAGGATCAGTTCCAACAGCGGGTCGAGCGCCAGCTGCTGATTCATGGACCGAGAGATCCGGCTCAACAGCGTCAATTCATTCAGTAGTTCCGCGCGCTCTCGTTCGAGCGCGTATCGCTCGATCGCGTTGCGCATCGTGACCCGCATGTCTTCCGGGGTCCACGGCTTCGCGACGAAACGGTAAATCGAACCGTTGTTGATCGCGTGTGTCAGGGTATCGACATCACCGTACGCGGTAACCAGTACACGAACCGTTTTTTCATCGAGTTCATTCGCACGGGCGAGGAACTCCACTCCGGTCATACCCGGCATCCGCTGGTCCGACAGGATCAACGCGATCGGTTCCTGGTTCAGGATCGCGAGCGCTTCCTCTCCACCCGTTGCGGTACGGATGGAAAATTCGCGCCGGAATGCGAGCTCGAAGATCCTGAGGTTCTCGGGTTCGTCGTCGACGTAAAGGACGGGAAACTCGCGATAATCCAGCAGTCGTTCAGGTCTCGGTCGAGTCACGATTTCCCCGGATGGGAAGGCGTACGCTGAACGTCGCGCCCTCTCCAGGAACCGAAGACACTTCGAGTGTGCCTTCGTGCTCCGTCACGATTCGCCGCGACATGGACAGACCGAGCCCGGTTCCGCTCCCAGCGGACTTGGTCGAATAGAACGGCTCGAACACCTCGGACAGGCCTTCTGCGGGAATCCCGGGCCCGTTGTCGCGAATCTCCACGAGAATCGAGCCCTCCTCCTGCCTCGCAGTTACACCGATCTTGCCGCCGGTACTCACGAGTGCTTCGGTTGCGTTCTTGAGCAAGTTGAGAAAAACCTGATTGATGGCCCCTGCGTCGCCAGCGATGAGCGGCAGGTCTTCTTCGAAGTCGATCTCGACCTCGATCGACGCATCGCGAATATTGTGGTTGACGAGCTGGAGCGTCGATTGCAGGCCTCGCCGAACGTCCATATCGGATCGAAGCCCGTCGCTGGGCGAAGCGAAGTCGCGCAGATCACCGACCAGTCGCGTCGTGCGTTCGAGCCCTTCGGTCGCGATCGACAACAGCTCGCCGAGTGTCTCGGCCATTTCGTCGAAATCGAGTGACGCCTGGATCTTTTGGAGTTCGGCGACCTTGGCCTCGAGCTGGGACGCATCGCTCCAATCGATCGAGTAGAGCCTGCGCAAGATGCCCTCGACGTGATCGATCTCGCCATGCAGCGTTCGAAGCGCATTCACTGCAAAGTTGACCGGGTTGTTCACCTCGTGAGCAATCCCTGCGGCCAGCTCGCCCACTGCCGCGAGACGCTCGGCCTGCACCAACTGGCTACCCGCCTCACGCAATTCGATGAGAGTGCTCTTGAGTTCTTCGTTCGTGCTCTCGAGCAGCGCATTGCGAATCGAAAGTTCGTCCTGGAGAACGCGCAAACGAACCAACGAATCGACGCGGGCCAACAGCTCCCGCGGATGAAATGGTTTCGTGACGTAGTCGTCTGCGCCGAGTTCGAGTCCTTTGATCTTCATCTCGCGCTCGGCTTTCGACGTGAGCAGCATGACCGGGATCCGGTCGAACTGCGGATCGCCCTTGATCGCACTGCACAGCTCGGTGCCGGACATGATCGGCATCATCACATCGGTCAAGATCAGGTCGGGGATCCGCTCGCGGGTTCTCTCCAGGGCCTCGGCGCCATTCCTGGCCAGCCGAATTCGATATCTCTTCCCGATCAGGTCCGCCAGCAGCCGACGCATGTCGGCGTTGTCGTCGACGATCAGCACTTCTGGCGTACCGGGCTCCAGGCCGACGGTCGCTCCGCCAGCGTCGATCTGCTCAGAGGCGGACTCGGCGCGCTCAACCGACCGGTGCATCTCTGCCAACTGCACGGAATCACTGTTGGCGTGCACTTCGGCGAGTTCTCCCTCGATCACCGCAAGCGAATCTTCGAAGCCCGATGACAGCGGCGCCGACACGACTGCATCTTCGTCGACTTCGACATCCACATCCCCGAGAGGCAGGCAGATGTGAATCTGCACACCATGACCCAACCCCTCGCTCTCGGCCCAAATCCGACCGCCGTGCAGCGAGACGAGTTCGTGAACCAGAGCCAGCCCGATCCCCGTTCCCTCGTGCCGCTTGGTGTTCGAAGAGTCGACCTGCGCGAAGCGATCAAAGATCCGGCCCAACTGGTCCTTGGCCAGCCCAGCGCCAGTATCGGAAACAGTCAGGTGAATCCCACCATCTTCGAGCGCGTGCCCCAGCACCTCGATGCGACCGCCAGATTCGGTGAACTTCAGCGCGTTTCCAACCAGGTTGAGAATCACCTTCTCGAGCGCTTCCGGGTCGACGTTGATCGGCGGCAGGTCGTCGATCGCACTGCCCTCGAGCACCACACCCTTTCGCTCCGCAAGCGGACGAGCCCCGCTCAACAGCTCTTCGACCAAATTCTGAACGAGGGTCGGACGCCGAACAACCTGCATCCGCTTGCCCTCGATCTTCGCCAGATCCAACAAGTTATTGATCAGCTTCAACAGCCGACGAGAATTCGAGCGCATCGTCTTCAAATACCCGCGCTGAACTTCCGTCACCTCTCCAAACTCCCCATCCAACATCGCCTCCAAAGGAGCCAACGTCAGCGTAAGAGGTGTCCGAAGCTCATGATGCACATTCGCAGTAAACCGAGACTTCTCCCGATCCAGATCCTTGAGCTGATCCCGAGCCAACTCGAGTTCGCGGCGTCGAAGGAAGTCTGCGAACCGCATGCCATCCAATAGCCAGCACGCGGCCACGCTCTCAAACGCGGCGGCAAGCGGGAACACTAGACTGACCACATAGGGAGCCACCGGAAGTTCCGGACCAAGAACGAATGGAAGCGCCGCAGTAGCTGCTGAAAGTGAGAACACGATCACCGCTGCTTGCTGCGCTCGAAGCGGGAGCAGCACTGGCATCCCACAAAACAACAACAACAACCCTGGCGCATACCCACTCGCGATTCCACCCGCAGCTTGAATCACGGCGATCAGCGCTATCCCCATTAGGAGACAGCCTACGTACGCTGCGGCGAGGGGATGGGTGAACCGCGTCCTCATCAAGAGTACTGCCATCACAACATTGCAGACGAGCCGGAATCCCAGCATCGGAGCAAAAAGCTCCGGGAAAAGGAAGAAATCGAGTGCGATGAATGCGGTGTTCAACCCGAGGATCACCGCCAAGCCCGTCCCAAGAGCACGGGTCATGGGGTCGCCTTCGATCTCAGTGCGATAACTGCGGTATTGCGACTCGTCCCGAACGATGGCGTGGCTCATGACTTAAGGGGATCGGAACCCCGAGAATTACGCTTTAGTGTGGATTCTCAGACAACTGTCGGCAATTCACTTTCGATCTAGCATCCACGAACGCATGGCCCCGCCTCGCACGAGCAATGCAGGGAGCAGCGTGAGATCTGCGAGAAGACAGAGCGTTACGAGAAAGGCCGTGATCATTCCTAGATTTCGTACAAGTGTGAACTCGGACAGCCCCAACACCGCGAACCCGAGCGCGACCCCGGCAGTTGTGAGCACTAGTGCCGGCAAAACAACTTCGAGCGCAGAGTCCATCGCCTCTGGCGCGCTCTTTCCAGACTGACGAAAATCTCGAAAACGCGTAGCCAAGTGGATCGTGTCGTCAACCGCTATGCCGAGCGCGAGACTTCCCAGACAGACTGTCGCGGCATCGAGCGGAAGCCCGGCGAGACCCATCAGCCCGTATGTAACCAGCAGCGGAACGACGTTCGGAAGCATCGCCGCAAATGCCAGTCGCCATGAACGAAAGATCGCCAACAGGATTCCACCGACGACGGCAAACGCAAGCCCGAGCCCTCTCAGCTGGCCATATGCAATCTCCTCCTCCGCCCGACCAAACTCGTACATGATTCCGGTTGTATGAATCGTTACGCCCGAGACACCATGTTCCGACCACCACCTGTCGATTTCTTCCGCGATTGCCATGAGGCGATCGGATCCGTTCTCATCGATGCGGAGTACTATGTTTGCTGAGAGATGATCCGGCGAAATAACTTCGCGCATTCTAGTCAGCGATTCGAGGATTAGTAGGTATTGCTCGATCTGTGCATAGTCATTGGGCAACTCGCTATTGCGGTCCCCGACCATTCCCCCATGAAACTGCCGCAGCGGATCAGAGACCGAGATGGCTTTTCCAATCTGCGGCATGTCATTCAGTGCAAGAGTGAGCGCATCGATCGCAGCCAGACGATCTGGCTGCGTCAGCGGTTGGCCGTCGGTCGACTGAATGACGACGTTCATCGGCGTAATTCCGGACAACCGAGTTCGAATCGCATCGTACGAACGCCGGATCGCTGAGTCGGGTGAAAACCAAAGGATGATGTCAGTTTCGATAGCCAATCGATTCAGTCCGACCCCACTCGCCAGGATCGCAACGCCCCACAGCGCCAGCACTACACGCCGACGCAATACCCAGTTCATGACCACACGTCTTACAGAACCTCGAATCCAATCACGGAGCACGGCCGCGCCATTTCCTAGCGAGCGGATGCTCAAAGCCGCCGGTGCTGCTGTCAGAGCGGCAGCTAAGACCGCGATCACGCCTACGGCACCGTATGTCCCGAGCTGTCGAATAGCATCAATTCGAATCGTCGATATCGCCAGAAAGCCAATCGCGGTGGTGAGTCCCGACAACCCAATCGGCCTAACTACGTGGGAGATCGCCCGTTCGAGTTCTCCGCGTCCAGTGACTCCATGGGCCGCAGTGAGAACATGCATCACGTACGCACACCCCAGCGCCAGCAAGACGGAGGGCAGTATCATCGTTGACAAGGACAGCGGAATGCCGAGTCCACCCATGGCGCCAAGAACGACCCACGTACCGACCGCACTGGTGCCAAGCGCAATCACAACCGCATAAAGGCTGGCGAAGCCAACGAACACCACGGTTCCAACCAAGAGCAACGTCATTGGAACAAAGAGCGCGAGCTCATCGCGAGTTCGTGAGTTCACTTCGGTCCGAAAGACCGGAACGCCCGAAACCCATGCCCGGTCATCGACCAGGTGGCTCGCCACTTCGGCTACGACAGAAGTCCGCCCAATGTCCACATCCTCATCAAGAACCAGATTGATCGCAAACACCCGACCGTCTTCAGATACGAGGCTCTTGGGTGCAATTCGATCGTAGAGAAGCCTCTCGATCGTCCGGTCGAGATGGGTCGCGATATCCTGATCGCCGACCGCCGGATCGAAATCGATATTCCCATTAGGTTCAGCCCAAATCACAGGAACCGTGCTGACGCTATCCACCCGCTGCACGCCCGGAATGGCGGAAAAGACACTCGAGAGTTCGCGAACCCGAGCGAGCACACTTGGGTCGAAAGCCCGATCCCCCTCGATTGCAACGACCAATATTTCATCGCCGCCGAACTCAACGAGGCTATCCTGATAGACCTGCCACGCGGGATGCGACCGATCCAGGAAACTCGCCGTCGCATTGTCGATTTCGAGGCGAGCAACGCCAAGAGCAGCAATGGCGGAAATGAGTCCCCACGTCAGAAATACGAGGTGCGGTCTCCGGATCGATGCTCGGGAGAGGCGTTCGAGCCAGTCGCCCGAGCTTGTGGACCCTTCATTTGCCAAGAATCAATGCCGTCTCGCCGATATCACGACCGCCTGGGGTGGATCGCCGAGTTCAGGCTCAAAACTCTCCACCGCGAATCCCGCGCGCTTCACTAAAGCTGAGAACTCGGATGGATCCCAAAACTGAAACCGCCCCTGCTCTTCGAAATCTAGAATCTTCGAGGCGTCATTCAGAAAATCACGCGCGAGTCCATCAAAATGCCTATATGCCTCTGGCTCGAGTGTGTCCCCAAGATCTGCCGACTGAAGCTCCGCGAGGCCGTCTACGTACAACTTCGATATATCCGCATCCCGCACGAGTGTCGACACGACTAGGTGTCCACCCGGCCGAAGGATGCGGTGGATTTCTGCGAGAAAAGCTTCTGGCTTGGAGAGATAGCTAACCACGAGTGAAGCGAGCACCGCGTCATAACTCGAGTCCGCGAGCGGAATACATCCGGTCCCTTCGCCGTCGAGATCCGCGACGATACGCTGGACATGAATTCGGCCATTTCCCAACGTCCCAAGCCTTTCACTGCCTCTCTGCAGCGCTTCGCCGACATAGTCCACCTCGTCGATTCGAACACTTGTGAACTTTGAGGGTCTTCGCGCCAGACTAAGGGGGAATTCGCCAGTTCCGGCGCCAAGATCCGCAACTCGATCGTTGCTGCGAAGCGCCAATAGGTCAATCTGCTTTTCCATCAAGTTTCGGTAGGCGGCGGTTGCCGTCAGCAATTGCATCCCGATTCGCCGGTCCCTACCCAACAGGTAGTCGCCCCAGAACCCGCGCACATTGATTTTCGACTTGGGAAGCCGCAGACGCTCGGCTCGCTGCCGACGAGCCAACGCTGACAGGGAGGGCATTCTCGGGCGAACAGCACGCCCCAATGCCATCGAACCGACCTCCTCGGCGATCAGTTGGAAAGTTGATAGTGCCTGTCCGCTTGTGCGTAACTGGTGTCCAGTCGGAACCTCGATTAGTCGGCGATTCTCTGTTTGACCGCACGACAAGGCGTTCTGAACGGTGTCAATGCTCATCCAGCCATCATGTCGACCGTGAATCCAAGTGATCGGAACTTTGATCTTGGCCATGTCGTCTTTCGCGTCTTCGATATAGACCAAGTTGTGATCGAGAGCATCCAGTCCGGTGTGATCCATATCCGCGACCACCCCGACGAGTTCGTGGCGGCCGAACCGGACACCTCTCTGCAATCCGTATCCGAAATCGATCCCCCCCGAGATTGCTCGCAGAGCCGATTGCAGATCCACCATCCCAACGGTGCATACCCAACCCCCGATTCGTCCTTGCAAGTCGGCTGCAACTGCCCGTCGCCCCTCAATCGCAGCGAGACTGAACGTCGCGAGAATGATCGTCGAAGGGCTGTAGCGCTCGTCCGCATCCAAAAAGCGAATCGTCGATTGGATATCACCGACTGCCTGTGAAAAGGTGAAGTGCTGGTACTCCTCTCCAGGGGGACGACAGGTAGGATCGATGTGGGACTCGCCCCTGCGATGCGTCCCATCGAACCGGACTACTGTGACGCCTTGTCCGGCGCGGCGGAAGGTTTCTAGAATCGTTGCAGCTAGCGGCAGCAGCGTTTCCTTCGTCCGACCCCATGCTGGTGGAATCACCACTGCCGGAGCACCACGTGGGTCGCCCGAAGTATCGATGATCGCCCGAATCGTCTCGCCCCGATCGTTCTGATAGTCAACAATGGGTACACCTGACGTGAGATTCGGCCCCAAGCCAATTCGTTGAACTACGCGAGTTGGAACTGATCGTACAGCTGCAGCAAATAGCTCGGCTCTCTCCCAAGCGCGGGTCGCGGGCGATTGTTCGAGGATTCGCGTACGACGATCTATCTCAATGTGCCTGCCAGGAGAGACGTTGCTGAGGGAAAGTCCAACTTGAACCCAGCCCGCCCTCTCGGGAACGTTCGTTTGATGTCGGATCCTTGCAAAAGATGGCTCGGCGTCTACGCCGCTGCGGGCCCGAACTTCCAGCTCCGCGGGCAAGCTCGCAGAGTCTTGCTCAGTCATCTCGATACCGATCCCGGCCGGTGATCGATTGATGACGCGTGCTTGTATTCTCTTCCCATCCTTTGTGGCGAGGTCCACGTGGGAAGCTGAACCGTTCGGTAACACCTTGTCGCGAAACCGGCCGCGTCGTTCTGAACGATAGATGCGACGGGGGAGCGCGATTTCGATCTGGTCGTCGCGGGGATCGTCCACGGGTGTCGCGGAAAAAAAATACTCATGGCCCTCGAGCTGGAAGTTGAAAAAGAGCTGCTCGCCGGCTGAGGCATCGATGTGCTTGAGGCTCAGCCGAACCCGTGTTGGGGACACATCAACTACGAGTGCCTGCTTGATTTCGTGGTTCCGGTCGATTCCCCCGGCGAGTTCCACTTCACATGCCATGACTTCACGCAGCAATGCACCGATACTGGCGCGATCGCTCAGTACGCCCTGAGTAAGGCGGGCCATGTTGTCAGGCGTGATCTCGTCGAATTTTTGAAGCACTCGATCCCCAACCCGACTTGCCAGAAATAGCCGCCGGCAAGAAACGCCGAATCGCCCCATACAGGGCAGCGCGGAACATAGCCGGAAACGGATTGTATTGAGAAGAGGTCGGCAATCGCAACAATATATTGCAAAGTGCTGATATTTATACGGTTTCTGGACCAGATCCACACTGGGATTGGGCGTTTAACATCTCAGATTCAAACACCGTTAGACATCGCGGCCCAATGAATCGAGTTTCCTCACTCCCCCTCGCCCTTCTCGGCTTGGGAGCGGTCGCGGCGGGCGTCTCCGGCTTCGAGGTTCCAGGTGGAAAACAGGGTGTCGGGGATGTTGGGGTGGAGGTCGTAGCTCTTGGTGGTGATCGCGGTTTTGGATTGGCGGCGGGGGTTGGTCACGGTCATTGTGAACGGGATGAATCGGGTTCCGATTTCGCGGATGCTTGCGGGGTCGATCTCGAGTCGTTTGATGGGCTTTCCGTCGCGGAAGAAATCCGTGAACAGGATGACGCCGCGCTCCTCTTCCACGCAGGAAACGAGTTGGTCGTAGGTCGACTCGAAAGTCGGGCGGTTCTTGATTTCCAGCAGCGTGCACGGCTTACCGGCGAGCGCGTCGCGGCCCTGGGTACGGACTTCATAGTCTTCGATGTACTTGGGTTCGATGTCTTCGTATGCCAGGTCGGTCCCGAAGAACGAATCGGCTCGTTGCGAGTTCGACAGATGGCGGGTCATTCGCGTGGCCGGCAGGTAGACGTACAGATCGTCGGTTCGAGCGTCGTTTTCGAGGATCAGCACCGAAGTGCGTCGGACTGCGTACGGCTCGATGAATCGAATCAGTGCTCGACCCGGCAGCACGCTCTGCTTTCGGG
>JAJDAM010000890.1 GCA_029261905.1 Deltaproteobacteria bacterium | reverse complement strand
GCCGTCGCAGCTGTCGGCCGCGTCGCACAGACCACTGCTCTCATCGCCGCAAGCCGTACCCACTTCATCGAACGCATCCGTCGGGCAGCTTCCCTCGCCGTCGCAGAACTCGGCCGGGTCGCACTCCCCGATCGACGCGTTACAGAGCGTTTCGGGTGAAAGGTTGTTCGCGAGACAAATGCCGGATCCGTCGCAGCTGTCGGCCGCGTCGCACAGCCCACTGCTCTCATCGCCGCAAGCCGTCCCCGGTTCTTCGAACGCATCCGTCGGGCAGCTCCCTTCGCCGTCGCAGAACTCGGCGGCATCGCACTCGCCCACCGAGTCGCGACACGAGGTTGTGATCGGGGCGAATTCGCAGGTACTCGTGCAGCAGGAACCGGGCTGGCCATTCTGTTCGCCGGCATCGCAGGCTTCGTCGCCGGAGACGATGCCATCGCCACATACCGAAACCGGACAGGCGATGTCGAACGCAAGTCCTCCGAGGCTCGGCGCCTCGGCGGGATCCAGCGGCCCCGTCGCGCTCAGCGGACCGACGAATTCGAAGTTCCCATTCAGTGGATCGATCGTTACGAGGAAGCCGGCGTCGGGTGTCTCCTGGGCGCGAGCGGTCCCGCCGTACATCGTGCCGTCGCAGGCGAACTCGAGACTCACGATGCCGCCAGATGCAACCGCGCCGGTTGGACCGCGGATCTCTGCGATGAAGGTCGCCGTTCCCGTCGCCGGGTCGATTTCGTACAGGCCCGGTGGACCGGCTGCACCGCGCCTGCTGTGTGCCCCGTAGAGCGTACCGTCGGGACCGAAAGCGATTCCCTCGATTCCCTCGATGTCGCAAGAACCCGTACTGTCAGCAGGGACGGGTGGCGGCACCTCGCAGAAGCCAAACGGACCGATCACGGTGGGAATTCCCGTCGTCAGATCGATCGTTGCCAGGTGGTCGGCACCTGTTCCGCCGTTGCCGGCGATGTTCACTGCTGCGTACAGAGTGCCATCCTCGCTGAAATCGAGGCCGGAGATCGCCGCGACTCCCAGCCCCGTGTCCATCGATCCGATCAAGGCTCCAGTGACCGGGTCGAAGATGTCGATGACCGGGTTGCCACCCCCTCCGCCCGCATAAATGAGACCCGTCGAGGTGTCGACGGCCAGTGACGGATGCGAGCCGGACAGCAGGAACTCCGGCGTCCCGGCACCGGAGAACGTATTGACTCTGATCAGATTTCCGCCACTCGCATCGGTGCCGAGCAGCGATCCCTGACACACGCCACCGTTGCCGTCATCCACGCCGTCGTCGGACGTACCGTTGCAGTCGTTGTCGAGCCCATCGCAGACTTCGGCACTCGGGTCGCCGGGCGCGCAGGTGTCGGGCTGTAGCTCGCCCTCCACACAGGCCTCGATGCCAGTGGCCGTGCACTCGCCCACCCCACAAGTCGTCGGCACGTCAGTGCCATTGTCGACGATGGTGTCGCAGTCGTTGTCCACCCCGTCGCACACCTCTGCGCTGGGTACACACGGAGGCCCTTCGACTTCCGTCGTGAAGCTGATTGCGTTGGCGGTCGTGCAAGGCTGGAACCCGCCCGTCGGGACCGGAATGACCTGGCAGAAACCCCGAAACTCGACGGTGCTCACACCTTCGACGGGTTCGTCCCAGCTGAAGAGTGCATCCTGGGTTCCACCCTCTGGGAGGTCATTGCATGCCCAGAAATTCGGAAAAACGGGATCGACGCTGCAGCTGCTCGAGGAAACCGATCCCGTGTCCGCCGGAACGAGCGAGCCGTCGATGCGGATCTCGATCCCCACACCGATCGTCGTGCGTGCGCCGCCAGCATCGATGTTCCTGGTCTGGATCGTGTAGGAGACGGCTTCCGTGTCGCGGGGAACGACGTTCGGCGGTGCCTGCGAAACCGGCGCGACCTGCAGGCCGTCGGCGCGAGCCGGAGCGGCGAGAAGCGAGAGCATCACCAGAGCCAACAACGAGACGAGCAGTGAACGCAAAATCTTCAACTCCAATTTGCCGGGTTCGCGATTGGAAATTATCCCATACGATGGGTGGAAAAGGGAACAAATCTCTAGGGTTCGCCCATTCTGTCTGCATCGAATTGCGATCCCGCCGATCGCCGAACCAGACCGGTCCTACACCCAAATTCTGACCGGCTGGGCTTCGGGAACAGGGCCGTGACCCAGGATGGGGCACACGGCTGCGCAGAAGATGCGCAACCCCATCGCAGCGGACGTCTCCGGCCCGAGCTGGGCAGGCGCTGCTAGTTCGGTACTAGCCGCAACGGCAATGCCACCGGACCCCGCAGAAGCATCGACCGGTGCCAATCCGCCGGTGCCGGTGGGCCTTCGAAATCCGGGAATCGTCGCAGCAACGCGCCTAGCACGACCTCTGCTTCGAGGCGGGCCAACTGCGACCCCAGGCAGAAGTGGTTGCCGTGGCCGAAAGCCAGGTGTCGGTTGTCGGTGCGGCCGACATCCAGGCGGTTGGGATCCTCGAATCGCGCCGGATCGCGATTCGCGGCGGCGAGCACCGTCATGACCAGTTGGCCCGCCCGGATTCGCTGCCCCCCGATCTCGCAGTCTTCGATCGCCGCGCGGTCCGTCAGAATGATCGGCGAATCGAATCGAAGGAACTCGTCGACAGCAGACGGCAGCAGCGTCAGGTCTTCGGTCAGGCGCTTTCGCTCACCGGGGTTCTGTAGCAGCGCGATCACCGCGTTCCCGATCAGGTTCGAGGTCGTTTCGTGGCCCGCTACGAGCAGCAGACTGGCCAGCGCCAGAAGATCGGCTTCGGCGAGTTTCTGGCCTTCCTCTTCTGCCGCGATCATGGCCGACAGCAGATCATCGCGCGGAGCCGCTCGCCGCTCGGCCAACAGCGGTCGGAAATACTCGTTCAAACTCCGGATCGCATCGAGCATCGGCGCCGCACCACCGCTTCCCTGCAGCGGATCGAGCAGCCCGACCATGCCGGTAGACCAACGCAGGAAGTCCTCGCGGTCCTCGAGAGGCACACCGAGCAACTCGCCGATCACCGCAACGGGTACGCGGTGAGCCACCCGAGCGACGAGATCGATCTCGTCCTCTTCGGCGGCTTCGTCGAGAAGCTCGTCGACCATGGCTTCGACGCGCGGGCGCAGCGTCGCGACTCTGCGCGGTGTAAAGGCCTGGCTCACCAGTCCCCGCAATCGCCGATGATCGACACCATCGAGCATCAACAGGTTGCCGTCGAGCAAGCCGATGAAGTCAGAGTTCTTCCTTCCCAGAAAGCGGATCGCCTTGACGATTCCGGTCTGGTTCCGATCCGCGGTGAAGTTCGCGTCGCGCAGCACGGCGTCGCAATCTTCATACCGGGTCAGTAGCCACGCACCAAAGCCTCGGCACCAGGCTACCGGCGACTCGTCCCGGAGCTTTTGCCAGGTCGCGTGCGGATCGTGTCGATGCGAGGCGAGAAAGGGATTGAAAGGCCCGATCACCGGACCGAGTCGGCTCGTAAACCCTTCCTTTGACAGAAGCCATTGTATGAAGCCGAGCATGGGGCACCTCCTGACGGGCGCGCCGCACGCAGCTTATCAAGGCATGCCTGTCACCGCTCCTCGATGACCGAGAATCCGGTCGACAAGGCCACCGCCATCTGCTGAGCTGTCGCCACGCCAAACCAGAAATAGGAGGGGAGCACCATGCGCGCACTGGTGAAGGTCTTGATGGTCCTCGTTCTCCTGTGTCTGGTGCTGGTGGGCTTCTTCCTGGTTCCGCCGCACTTACAGGTTCGAGGCGTCGAGCCGCCGCTACCGGATGACGCGCAGCTGCGCGCATTGCTATCGGTCGACAACGGGCCCGTGAGTGTTCGCTTCGTCAACACCTCCACACAACAGCTTCCGACCGGTCGTCTCGGGCACGTGGTCTTGCTGGCCGAATGGGCGAACGGCAACGTACTCATGCTCGACGCCGGAATGGACCGCGCCAACGCCATCGAATTCGGCCGGTTGATGGAAACCGCGTTGGGCGCGGACCCGGCGGTACCCCACGGCAACATCGTCGAACTGCTGGGTGACAAGATCCAGCGTATCGTCGGTGTCGGCTTCACCCACCTGCATATCGATCACACACAGGGAATCGAACCCTTCTGCGAAGCGCGAGGCCCGGGTGCGCGGGTCTACCAGACATCGTGGCAAGCCGAACTCCACAACTTCAACACCGAGCAGGGCGCGTCGATCGTCGCGAATTCCTGCCTGCAACCCGGTGCGCTCAGCGGCGAAGGCATCATGACGATCGACGACCTGCCAGGGGTCGGGGTCGTCGGTCTCGGCGGCCACACGCCGGGCTCTACGCTGTTCGCGATCGCGGACAAGGGTCGACTCTGGCTCGTATCGGGAGACACGACCAACACCAAGACGGATCTGCTCACCAATACGGGCAAGGGCTTTCTGTACAGCTACCTGCTGGTACCCGAGAACACGACGCGTACCGAGGAGCTCCGGCTGTGGTTCGCCCGGCTCGATTCCAATCCGGACATGACCGTGATCGTGCCGCACGATGTGGGTGACATCGAAGCCAGCGGCATGCTCGAATTCACACGATAGGCCCGCGACAAGACGCGATGCCGGACAAGAATGCCGTGGGCAACGTCGAGTACGAACAGGCCGACGACGAATACTTCGAAAAGCGCCAGCTGAAACGCCACGCGCGCGTCTGGTCGTTGTGGGCACTCGGCGTCGGCGCCGTCATCTCCGGCGATTTCTTCGGTTGGAACTTCGGACTCGCAGCTGGCGGCTTCGGCGGGCTGTTGATCGCAACCGGCATCATCACGATCATGTATCTCGGGCTCTGTTATTCGATCGCCGAGATGTCTCCCGCGCTGCCTCATACCGGAGGCGCGTACTCGTTCGGTCGCTCGGCGATGGGACCCTGGGGCGGATTCATCACCGGCCTGGGCGAGAACATCGAATACGTGCTCACACCGGCGGTCATCGTCGTGGGCATCGGCGGGTACCTCGGCGCGATATTCGAAACACCCGACAGTTTCGATCCGATCTGGTGGGCGTTGGCCTATGCGGCGTTCGTCGGCCTCAACATCTGGGGCGTCGAAGTCACGTTCAAATTCGCGTTGGCGATCACATTCGTCGCGTTGGCCATTTTGGGAGTGTTCTACATCGGCGCGGCTTCGCACTTCTCCTGGGAGATGGCGATGAACATCGAACCGGATCCGGGGCATTCCCGGTTTCTTCCCAGAGGTATCCTGGGGATCGCCTGGGCCTTGCCGTTTGCGATCTGGTTCTACCTGGCCATCGAAGAGCTGCCACTGGCTGCCGAAGAATCCCACGATCCCAAACGCGACATGCCCAAGGGGATCCTGTACGGACTCACGACGTTGATCCTCTGCGCGTTTCTGACGTTGTTCTTGAACGCCGGCATCGCACCGGGGGCCGCGGCCGTGGGCGCATCGGACGAGCCGCTGTTTCTGGCTTTCGAAACGATCTTCGGAGGCGGCATCGGCACTCGCCTGTTCTCGCTGATCGCCGTCGCGGGACTCATCGCCAGCTTTCACACGATCATTTATGCGTATGGTCGCAACATCTACTCCTTGTCACGCGCCGGCTATTTTCCGAGATGGATGTCGCTGACGCACGCGACCCGGAGGACTCCCGTCGTCGCGTTGATCGTCGGCGCGCTGTTGGGATACGTCGTCGCGCTGCTGATTCATTTTTCCGAGGCCATCTTCGGCAGTGTTCCGGTGGGTGCCGTGCTGTTGAACATGGCGGTATTCGGCGCGGTGATCTCGTATTGCCTGCAGATGATCGCGTTCATCCTGCTGCGGAAGAACCTCCCGGAAATCGAGCGCCCATTTCGCAGCCCGTTGGGTACCGCCGGTGCCTGGACCGCGTTGGTGATCTCCGCGCTCACATTGGTCTTTCTGTTCGCCAATCCCGACTATCGTGTGGGCGTCTGGGGTTGCGCGGTCTGGTACGGCCTGGGTTTGCTGTACTTCGGGTTCGTCGGACGGCACCGGCTCGTCTATTCACCCGAAGAGGATTTCGCCGTGAAGCAGCGCCGTGCCGCCGGCCTCGACGTGTGATTCGCGCGTCGCGCATTGCCCCAGGGCGCGCCCCAACCTTCTGTTTTCACTGGACCTTCTGATCGCAACCGGTGACTGACAACCCGCTCATGCGCAAATAGTCCTTGGAAGCTCAGGCCACGACGGGCAGACTGCGTCGATGGTAACCGCGAGCGCTGAGCCGACCGATCCGATCGACCCACCCGCGGTCACCGTCA
>JAJDAM010000889.1 GCA_029261905.1 Deltaproteobacteria bacterium | reverse complement strand
GAAGGTCGCGCTTGAGATCGGAATAGTGAAAGAACTGGATGTTGGGCAGGTGTCGGTAGTTCCAGTACGAGTCGTAGTGGGCGACCGCGGCTTCGAGCCCCATCGGCGGCCCACCTCGTATGTACGGCGCATCGACGAAGAATCGAAAGGCCTCTTCGGTCTCCATTTCCGGGATGTCGATGGCGATCAGCTTCATGTTGTCCATGTGATTTCGCAGCGAAAAGAATGCATCGCGCGGGTCGCGGTAGACGGTGATGTACGTGCAGCTGTCGTGGTAGGGGATTCCGTCGAGCGGCGTATGCGTCTTGATCACGCGACGTTCGGTTTGCGCTTCGAGCCCGGCGACGACTTCCTCGATAGGCTCGAACGTCACGTCGAACCAGGGCGAGCGCTGCGCCGGGTTGAAGTCGAGTTCGGGCTTCTGAAAGATCAACAGCGCACAGATCGCCTGCATCCACGTCGTGCCGTTCTTACCGAGCGTGCAAACGAAGACATCGTCGTCGCGACTGATGTAGGCATCCCATCGGCCGGTGTCGGTCAGCATGTCTTTGTAGGTCTGGGTTTTCTGGGGCCGGCGAAGGTCGGAAGTCATGGACGCAAGTTAGCAGGGCGGCAGCGATGACTCGTGTAGAGCGCGGGCTTGATGGCCGCCTTTGGATGGCTGTATTGGATTGGCCTCAAATCCGCCCCAGCAAATCCGCAATCCGCAGCCGCCAGCAGATCCACAGCCCCTCGATCGCGACGCCCAGATGCAGTTTTGACGTACCGCGGATTCGGTCCACGAAGAAGAACGGGATCTCTTTGACGCGGGCCTGGTGCTTGACGAAGCGGTAGTTCAGCTCGATCTGGAACGCATAGCCGTCCGAGCGGATCCGCTCGAAGCCGACCTTCTCCAACAGCTCGCGGCGGACACAGCGCAGGCCGCCGGTCGTGTCCGAAATCGGAAGCCGCGTAATCGCCCGCGAGTAGACGTTTGCGAAGTAACTGATCAGGATGCGCTCGATCGGCCAGTTCACGACGGTGATGCCATTGAGGTATCGAGACCCGAGCACCATGTCGTGGTCTTCGATCTCGCGAAGCATTTCTGGAAGAACACTCGGGGGGTGCGAGAAATCGCAGTCCATCTGGATGATGACGTCGGCGTCGAGTTCGATCGCGCGGGTCAACCCGGCCCGGTAGGCGGGGCCGAGGCCTTGCTTCTGGGGGCGGTGCAGCACGTGGACGCGCGGGTCGTCGGCCGCCAGTTGATCGGCGATCTTGCCGGTACCGTCCGGCGAGTTGTCGTCGACGACGAGAATCTCGATCCGCTCGTCTTGAGCGAGCACCTCGGGCACGAGCAGCGCGAGATTCTCGGCCTCGTTGTAGGTCGGGATGACGACAATGGCGCGATTCATCCCAGATACTCTAGTGCCTGCGATGGCGTCCGTCGCCACGTGTTTTTCCTTGGAACACGATCGCCAGTGGAGCCGCTTATGACGCTACTGTAAATGGCGATGGACCTCTATCACATCTGGTGCGACTTGAAACCCGGTACATCGGATCTCGATTTCACGGAATCCGTTCGCGAGTATCTGGGCAGCCTGGTCGAGTCCGAGCGCATCGCTTCGTTCCGGTTGTCTCGCAGGAAGCTGGGATTGGGACCGGTGCAGCTCGGAGAGTTTCATGTTTGCATCGAGATTCGCGATCTCGCTCAGCTCGATGATGCGTTTCGAGAGGTTTCCTCTCGGGCCGGACCGATCGAACCGCTTCACGCAGCGGTCAATCAGCTGGCCACGAATCTGACATTCGCGCTGTATCGGGACTTTCCGGACGACCACCGCAAGCACGGCGAAGAGCGTTTCTGAATTTCATCAGGAGCCCCTCGCCGGTGGCGTCGCGTCGAGCCTTGGCGGACGAACACGCAGGTGCACTCAGGCAGTCTTGCGACGCCAATCGAGCCCGGCATCGATGCGCAACTGGCACGCAGCTGAAGTGCAACTGGCACGCAGCCCAGCAGGGCTCTGCAACGTCAAGAGCGGAGCCGGTGTTTCCGATGAGGGAGGGGGTGTCTTCTCGTTTGCGGAAGATCGCCTTGCTCGTTGGAACGGGATCGGGATGTCGTCGGTGGAATCGAATTCTGCGCACGCGGGAAGCGCCTGGTCAGAACTTCCGGTTGCGACTCGAATTGGGAGTGCATGCAAGAAAGCGCTGGAGCACGCGCTCGTAGCGCTCGAGCTCGGGGTCCCGCGAAACTCGGTATCGCCCGAGCTGCGCCGGCGCGTTCGGATCCTGTCGATCGCGACCGTCGCGATGTTGGCGATCGGAACCGTTTCCTGCGTTCACTACGGGCAGCTGGGCCTGCGACACCTCGCGATGGCGGTGATCGTCACGATGACCGCTGGCCTGGCGAATCTGGTACTGCTGAGAGCGACCTTGCGTCCGGACCTGTGCGGACAGATCGGGATGATGCTGCTTGCGAGTCTGTTGTCCATCTCGAACCTGACGACGGGCGGTTTCTACACACCCAATTTCGGATGGTTCTACGTACTCCCGATCTGCGGTGCGGTGTTGTTGGACGTTCGCGGCGCAGCCGTCTGGACGGCGCTGACGATCGGGATCGCAA
>JAJDAM010000888.1 GCA_029261905.1 Deltaproteobacteria bacterium | reverse complement strand
CCGGCCGCGACGGGGGGGCCTCGGCGGGCTGCAGGTCGCTCGACTCCTCCTCGGATTCTGGCTCGGATTCCGTAGTCTCCGGCTGAGCCCATGCCACGGGCGCCGCGAGCGCGAAACTGATGCCGATCGCAAGTGCGAGCCAGGGCGCAGTCCGTGAGGTCAGGAGCGTCCCCCAATCCCGTTGCATGACGCGATTCTGCATCCTTTCCCCTCCGGCCATCCACCATCTATTTCTGCCGGTCTGATTCGTGCGAGCCGGAGGATCGAAAATCCCCGATATAAGCTGGGCGCCTGTCTCTAGCCAATTCGCTGGTCGTGGAAGGAAGGTTCCCCGAGAAAGTTCTCCCAGGCCCCACAACTGTGATAATACTAAGCGGCCATGAGAAAAAGAACTAGTGGTTTCCTATCGCTTGGCGCAATCGCTGCGCTCCTTTTGCTATCAGCCGATGCGTCGGTTGCGGCGAGCGATGATCCCGAACGGGTCGTTCAATCGGGGGAGGACCGCTGGGTCCCATCGCTCGCGATCATCAGCGGTGTGGCTTGGTCGGAGCAGACAGCGTCGTCGAATTCGACGCTGATCCAGGGCGTGAGCAATCCCATGCCGGCATGCGTGCCGAACGACACCCGAGCCGAATGTCGTAATCTGGTTCTTCCGGCCGACATCGCGAGTGTCGACGGAGATGACCGCGCGGTCGCGCCTTTCGTCGGTGCCACTGTGGAGCTGATGACGCCGGCTCTCCCGATCCCGCTCAGGCCGCGCTTGTTTGTCAGTGCCGAAATGGTCGGGGTATTCGCGACCGAACGCGATGTCGCTTTGCAAGGCAATACCGGGTGCCTCTCGGGTCCGACCATCGATGCACCGTGTGCGGCGGACCACAACCCGGCTGCCAATCCCTTCGGGGAGGATTCCCTGGTTGGCCAAGGCACACGCACGACCGCACAGATCGGAAACTACATGTTCGGCGTGAACCTGGGGGCCGCCTTCCCGGTGCAACTCGGGAAACGACAGCTTCGCATCAAGCCTTCCGTCGGATGGATCAACTACCAGGTCGAGGCGAAGGGGAAGTTCGTAAAAGGGTATTGCTACGGCTTGAATCCGCCGAACATCAGGACCCAGTGTGTCGACTCCACCGCGCTGATGAACACCGGCTTCCTGCGCGACTTCACCTACAGCGGTACGGCCAACAAACGGTTCAACGGCATCGGACCGGGCCTCGACGTCGAAATGGACACCGGACATTTCGGCCCGATCGGCTCTGCGATCTTCGTCGGGGCACGCGCGTATTACATCATCGGCGACCGGAAGATCTCGTTCACCGGCAGCCAAACGGCGAATGACGTGTTGGGGATGGATACGGCCACGACGGACTTCGAAGTCGAAGTCGATCCCTGGATGTTCCGGGCACACTTGGGCATGCGCTTCCAATGGTTGGGATACGAGGAATAGCCGCGTCCGAGGGCACGATAGCGGTCGGGTAGAGAGTGAATGGCTGCCTCGAGTCCGCCTGGATCGGCTTCCATGGCCGCCCCAACTCGTATCCAAACGACAGTATTTGACCCCGTGAGGCGGTTTCGTGGTTTTCGACAAACGATTTGTGGTTAAATCTCGGACCCCCGTGAGGGGTGTGATTCGATTTTCTCTGGAGGGCTGCATGAGATATTCATCTGGTGGATGGGCGAGGCTCGTGCGCGTTTGCGCAGGGGTCGCCTTAGGGACCGTCCTCGCTGCGACCGCGGTCGCCCAGGACGGGGCCGGCAAGGCCGACATGCAGTCCAAGAAAGAAGCACTCGGCGGGCTCTTCGACGAGCGCGACGCGACCAACAAGGACGCTGCGGCCACCCAGAAACGCATCGATGCGACCAGCGACGAGACCGATGATCTGCTGGCCAAGTATCGCACCGCGTTGAAGCAGACGGACGCGATCCGTGTTTACAACAGCCAGATGCGCGAACTGATCGCGTCGCAGGATGCCGAGCTGGCGTCGCTCCAGAGCCAGCTCGACCAGGTCGAGATCGTCGGGCGAAACGTGATGCCGTTGATGGCCAAGATGGTCGACGCGTATGAGTCGCTCGTATCGCTGGACATCCCGTTTCTGCTCGAAGAACGGAATGAGAGAGTCGCCGACCTTCGCGTACTGATGAAGCGTTCCGACGTGACCAGCGCCGAGAAGTACCGGCGGATCATGGAGGCGTACCAGATCGAGAACGAGTACGGACGGACCATCGAGGCATACCGTTCGACACTCGACCTCGGCGGCCGAGAAGTCACGGTGGACTTCCTGCGCTTCGGACGGATCGCGCTCGTGTACCAGACGCCGGACGGAACCGAGTCGGGTGTCTGGAATCAGAAATCGAGATCATGGGATGCACTGGACTCCGGTTATCGGAATTCGATTCGAGAAGGGCTTCGAATTGCTCGCAAACAAGCGGCCCCTGATCTCATCCGACTGCCGCTTCCCGCGGCCGAAGCGGGAGCGAGCTGATGCAGTTGTTCACTTTTTCCAAGTTCGCCGCGGCCTTCGCGATTGTGCTGGTATTCGGCGCGGTCAACGCTTCTGCGCAGAGCGAGACCGATGCCGCGGCCAAGCCCAAGACCGAGATCCCGCCCGCGACAGCATCCGAGATGGACAAGGCGAAGGCGGCTGCCGAGGCCCCGAAGCCCGTCTCGCTACCGGAACTGCTCAAACTGGTGAAGGAAGGTTTCACCGTCGAGCGCAAGGAAAACCGCGATCGCGAGCTTGCGTTCGTCCGCGCCAAGGAGAAGCAGCAGCAACTGCTCGAGGAGGCGCTTGCCGAACTCGGGCGCGAGGAAGCCCTCAGCGAGAAGCTGGAGAGGCGCTACAACGAAAATGAGCCGGCAATCGCCGAGTCGGAAGCGCGACTCACGGCGCGACTCGGTGAGCTGGGCGAACTCTTCGGTGTCGTCCGCCAGGTGGCAACCGATCTTTCGGGCCAGACGTGGGATTCGATGACGAGTTCGCAGCTCTCGGGCCGTGGAGACCTCCTCGACCGCCTCGGCCGCAGCAAGGAACTGCCGAGCACCGAGGATCTGGAACGGCTCTGGTACGAACTCAATCGCGAAATCATCGAACAGGGCAAGGTCGTGCGCTATCAGGCCGAAGTCCTGACGCTCGACGGCAAGAAGGAGCAGCAAGAAGTCGTCCGGGCGGGGCCATTCAGCGTCGTCGCCAACGGCAAATACCTGCTGTGGGAGTCGGCCGACCAGATCCTCATCGAGATGGGCCGCCAACCCCCGACCAAGTACCTCGACACGGTGCCCGGCTTCGCGAGCGCGACGAGCGGCTACGTCCAGTTCGCACTCGACCCGTCCCGTGGTTCCTTGCTGAACATGCTGGTCGAAACCCCGAGTCGCGTCGAACGCGTGCAGCAAGGCGGCGCGGTGGGTGCGGTGATCATCGGGCTCGGCATCCTGGGAGGGCTGATTGGAGCGTGGCGTTGGCTTTCGATTACGATCACCAGTCGCAGGGTGCATGCCCAGCGCAAAAAATCACTCGCCGACGGCAAGAACCCGCTCGGTCGGATCCTCAAGATCTACGAAGACGAGAACATCACCGATACCGAGACGCTCGAACTCAAACTCGACGAAGTGGTCTTGCGCGAGACCTCGCAACTCGAGCGTTTCCTGTGGCTCGTCAAAACCGTTTCGGTCGTTGCGCCACTGCTCGGTCTGCTCGGCACCGTGACCGGAATGATCCAGACCTTCCAGGCCATCACGTTGTTCGGTGCCGGTGACCCGAAGATGATGGCGGGCGGCATCTCCGAAGCACTCGTCACCACAATGCTCGGTCTGACCGTGGCGATCCCGATGGTGCTCTTGTACGAGACCCTCGCGAACAGCACACGCCGTGTGATCGATATCCTCGACGAACAGAGTGCTGGCTTGATCGCACAGCGTTCCGAGGGAACCCATGTGGGAGATTGAGAGCATCGCGAAAGTTCGCGAGTTCGTAGAGCAGGGCGGCGACGTCCTGCTCGTGATCGCGTTCACGACCGCGGTCATGTGGACGCTGATGCTCGAGCGGTTCTGGTACTTCCGGGTAGGGCACCAGCGTGTTCGCGACGAGATCAAGAAGATGTGGACGAGCCGCGACGATCGTTCGTCCTGGAATGCGCACCAGATCCGACGTCAGTTGATCTCGCAAGTCGCGGGCAAGCTCAATGAAGGGCTCGGCATGATCAACACGACCGTCGCGATCTGTCCGATGCTCGGGTTGCTCGGAACCGTCACCGGCATGATCGAGGTCTTCGACGTGATGGCCGCCGGTGCCGGGAATACACGGGGCATGGCGGGCGGCGTCTCGAAAGCGACGCTTCCGACGATGGCAGGCATGGTGGCGGCGCTATCGGGAATGCTCTTCAGCATCCAGTTGCAACGCTTCGCCCAGGACGAGACACAGAGAGTTGCCGACCACCTCGAACTCGAACGCTAACGCGCCAGACAACTCCGTACCAACCTCGCACCACCCGAAGTAACCGAGGAAAGCATGCGCCGAAGACGACAAAGGCAGGAAGTCGCGAGTGAAGTGAACCTGACGCCGATGCTCGACGTCGTGTTCATCATGTTGATCTTCTTCATCGTGACGGCCTCGTTCGTGAAGGAATCGGGTATCGACGTGACGCGTCCGCCGGCAGCCACGGCAACCCGAAAAGAGCGCGGTAACATCCTGATCGCGATCACCGCGAACGACCAGGTCTGGATGGACAGACGGCAGGTCGATCCGCGCGCGCTGCGAGCGAACATCGAGCGGATGCACGCCGAAAACCCGCAAGGCAGCGTGGTGATCCAGGCCGATACGAAGTCGACCAACGGTCTGCTCGTCAAGGTGATGGATGCCGCTCGCTTGTCGGGCGTGGATAGCGTTTCGCTCGCCGCCGAGGCCGTGCAATAAAGTGTCGACGAGGCTCCCGGTCGCGACCTTTTTCGCGCTACTGGTCACGTTCGGTCTGTTCTGGACCATGCAGGCACTCGTCAGTGTGAAGTTCGAACTGAAGGAGGGCGGACGCAACGCTTCGATCGATTTCGTGCGGCTCAAGCGCGACACCCGGCCCATCGAGAAGGAACGCGAACCCCCGAAGCGCGCGAAACCCGACCAGCCGCCGCCGCCGCCCGAGATGAACCTCGCCAAGAACATGAACCCCGGTGAGGCGGTCGGCGAGATCCTCCCGATGGTCGATATCGGTGTGGAACTCGGGAAGGCGACCCAGCTCGGCGCCGGCGGTAGCGACAGCGACGTCGTGCCGCTCGTCCGTGTCGATCCCGATTACCCGCCGCGCGCGAAGCAGCGTCGGATCGAGGGCTATGTGGACATCGAATTCACGATTGGCCCGGCGGGAACGATCCAGAACCCGAAGGTCATCGGCGCCAGTCCACGCGGCGTGTTCGAGCAATCTGCACTGCGCGCGGTGCGCCGGTGGCGGTACAACCCCAGGATCGTCGACGGCAAAGCGGTTACGGTGCCGGGTGTTCAGGTGCGGGTTCGTTTCGAGTTGGATAGGAGTTGATGCCATGCATGCGTGGAAATCGCGCGTTGCGATGCTCGCTTTTGCGTTGCCACTACTGATCCAACCCGCCCTTCGCGATGCAATCGCGGAGGAGCCGGATTCCGAGCAGCCCGAAATCGACCGCGAGGCGCTCGAAAAGGACCGCATTGCGAAGAGCACGAAGTACAGGGTTTCTACTCGGGTGAAGCGTTACCTCGGAGCAGCGGCCGCTGCGGTCGACGAGGAAGATCCGGCCGAAGCAAAGCGACTGCTCAACAGACTCAAAGGCAACCGACTCAATCCGATGGAGCGAGCGAATGTGAATCGGATGCTCGCCTACGTGGCCTATGGAAACGACGAGTCGGAAGAAGCGATCGAATATTTCTTGAAGACCTTGGAAGCCGAGGTGATGTCGCTTCGGGACGAGACCAAGATCCGTTTCTACCTGGCGCAGCTGTACGCATCGCTCCAGCGCTGGCCCGAAGTAATCCTGTGGCTGGAGCGATGGCTCCTCTATGCGGAAGAGGTCGATCCGCTCGGCCACTACTTGATGGGGATTGCGTACTACCAGCTCGAAAAATTCGATGAAGCCATCGACCACTCGAAGATTGCGATCGAACTCAGCCCGGAACCGAAGG
>JAJDAM010000887.1 GCA_029261905.1 Deltaproteobacteria bacterium | reverse complement strand
TCCGACTCGGGGAACCCGAGAACCCGGTTCTTGCTTGCGTTGAGCCCGAATTGCGACCACATTGGCGGTGCGCCAGGAATTCGCCGCGCACGACTCGAGGATGGCCGCCAATGAATCATCGTTTTCGCCAGCTGTTTGTTTCCGCACTCGCCGTCTCACTGCTTGCAGCTGGGCCGCAGACCGCGCTCGGCTACCCGCTCGATGGGTACGAGAGCACCGGGATCGGACGCCTCGAATACCAACGTCTGATTCAGCTCGGCGAAATACCGGGACAGAAGCGGCCTTCGGGCGAGCTGTTGCCGCTCTCGATGGTCGATATCCGCCTGCGAGATCACGCAGACATGGAGCTGCCCGAGCCCGACCCGCAGCTCACCGCGCGTGTCAGAAAACTGCTGGGTCCGGACGCCGAGAAATACGGGATCGCACTTCTCGATTGGACCGATCCCGCCAATCCGCGCTACGCCGAATGGCACGGCGGCCAGCGGCAGAACCCCGGCAGCGTGGGCAAGATCGCCGTCGCGCTCGCGATCTTCCAGGTGCTCGCGGACCTGTATCCCGACGACATCGAGGCGCGCAAGCGGGTCTTGCGTACGGCCATGATCACGGCGGACGTATTCAGCGTCTACGACCACCACACGGTTCCTTTCTGGAACGCCGAAACACGAACGGTTCGAAAGCGACCGATCCAGAAGGGTGACACCGCGACGTTGTGGACCTATCTCGATTGGATGATGTCACCGAGTTCGAATTCGGCGGCCGCGATGCTCGAGAAGAACCTGATCTCCATGAAACATTTCGGCACCCGCTATCCGGTGCCGCCAGAAGAAGAGGCCGCTTTCTTCGCGGAGACGAAGAAGACGGAGCTGAGTGAGATCTTCCTCGACGCGATCACCAGCCCCATCACCCGAAACGGCCTCGACATCGAAGAGCTGCGCCAGGGAAGTTTCTTCACCCACCAGGGCAAACGCCAGGTTCCCGGTACGTCGAGCTACGCCACACCGCGGGCGCTCGCGGCATTCATGCTGAAGCTCGAGCAGGGAAAACTGGTCGACGAATGGTCGAGCCGCGAAATCAAGCGACTGCTGTACATCACCGAGCGGCGCATCCGCTATGGATCGTCGGGTGTGTTGCGACCCTCTGCTGTGTATTTCAAATCGGGATCGCTGTACAGCTGTCAAGAAGAAGAGGGCTTCGTCTGCAAGAAGTACCACGGCAACAAGCGCAACTACATGAATTCGATCGCGATCATCGAGACGGAAGCCGGCCAGGATCGGCTGTTCTACTCGGTCGCCGTGCTGTCGAATGTGCTGCGCAAGAATTCCGCACAGGACCATCGGGATCTCGCCAAGGCCATTCACGGCATGCTGCTTCGGGATCATCCGCCGAAGCCGGTTGCCGAAGGCGAACTTCCGCCCAACGCCACCTACGGTCAGGGATTCATCGGGTACGAACAGGAGCGACAGGAGATCCAGCTCAAACTCGATACACAGGAAGCTCTGTTGGCACTGGGATACGAGATCGGTGACATCGACGGTCAGATCGGATCGAAGTCCCGTGAGGCGATCCGCAAGTTCCAGAAGGCGCAGGGTCTCTCTGCCGATGGAAAGCCGTCGAACGCGCTGCTTGCAAAGATGCTGGCGGTGGCGCAAAGCTCAGGCCTGGCACGTCCGAGCACGGCTCCGTGAACCGTCGAGCTGAACCCCGCGCCCATCCGGCGGAACGTCATTCCGGCGAGCTTGCTGCTTTTCTGCTCAGGTTGTCGTCAGTCCTTTGTCAAGGTTCGGTGTTGGAGTTCCGATTACGAGTCGGGAGCCCGGAATGTCGAAAACTTCGGTTCTGGTCATAGACGACGACGCGAGTATCCACACGATCGTGAAGTCACGTCTCGAGGGCGTGGTCGACAGCATCGTGTGTGTAAACCGACCCGCCGCGGGGATACGCGATGCGATTCTCGAACGCCCGAATGTCATCTTGTTGGATATCAACATGCCCGAGATGGACGGCTTCAAGGTCTGCAGTCATCTCAAAGAGAACGCTGCGACTCGCGACATTCCGATTCTGTTCCTGACCGTCGATCGCAACGTCGAACACCTGGCGAAAGCACTCGATTGCGGTGGCTCCGACTACATCCTGAAACCGTTCAACGAGGTGGAACTCGAAGCGCGTGTACGGGCCGCGCTGCGGACCAGTCAGATGTTCGAAATGCTTCGCGAGCAGGCACGCATCGACGCACTGACCGGATTGAGCAACCGCGCCGCGATGGACGACGCGCTATCCGCAGCCATCGCATCTCACAATAGAAATGGACAACATGTCGCGCTTTTGATGATCGATCTCGATCATTTCAAACAGGTCAACGATACGCACGGCCATGGAGTGGGAGACGATGTGCTGCGCGATGTCGGCGCCGCACTTCGCAACCGCTGCCGACCCTACGACATCGCGTGTCGCTTTGGAGGTGATGAGTTCGCAATCATCCTGAGCCATGTCGATGGAGACACGGCACGACAGGCCGCCGCGCGCATTCTCACCGGTATCTCCGAGGTCGCGATTCGTCTCGACGGCAAGGTGTTGAAGGTCTCGAGTAGCGCCGGGTTGGCGACGACATCCGAAATGGGAACCTGCAGCGATCCCGAAACCTTGTTGCAAGCCGCCGATAGCGCGCTGTATCGGGCCAAGAAGGGCGGTCGAAGACGGATGGTCGTCGCTACCGGTCGCTGATCGAACGCTCCGCGCGCGCGACGCCTTCTCAGCTACGCGTGAACACAGGAGGTCGACGCTCAGCAGTCGCGCGAATCCCCTCCTTCGCATCTCGAGTCTGGATCAATCGTTCCTGTTCGGTGAGTTCGTGCTCCAGGATCGCTGCGACCCGATCTGCCAGACCCAGGCGAAGCGTCGCGCGAATCGACTCGACGGCCAGCGGCGCAGAGGCTGCGATCTCGCTCGCCATTTCGATCGCTGACGCCCGCACCGCATCGAGCGGTACCAGTCGGTCGGCCATTCCGATCTCGAACGCTTCCTCACCCTTGATCCGACGACCGGTCAACGCCAGACGCATCGCGTGGCTCCGTCCCACCAGTTCGGGCAGCGTGACCGACAATCCGAAACCCGGATGGAATCCCAGCTGGGCGAAATTCGCCGCGAACCGGGCTTCCGCGCACGTCACGCGAAAATCGGCCATCAGTGCGAGACCGAGCCCGCCACCGATCGCGGCGCCGTGAACGGCTGCCACAACGGGCGTTCGCGCGCGGAACAAGCGGATCGCCTCGCGGTAGAGTCCGCCCGAATCGCGCCGAAACGCCGATTCTGACGACGCGCCCTGGCCACTCACGTCGCTCTGGATCTTTCCTTCCCCGCTTTCGCCTCGGTTTCCACCGCCACCGAGCCGCGCCCCTGCACAAAATGACTTGCCTTCGGCGGCCAACACGATCGCGCGACACGCGGGATCGTCGTCCAGTGCTTCGAACGCGTCCGCGATCTCGCGAATCATCTCGCGATCGAAGTAGTTGTGTGGTCCGCGTTGGATCTCGACCGTTGCAACGAAATCCGTCAGTCGGACTCCGATCGCATCGAATGTCCCGTACTCCGACATCTTCCACTCCTGTTGGTTGCCGTTCAGGCGGGTGGCATGAACTCGCCGCCGTTCACGTCGAGCCCTGCGCCGGTGATGACTCGCGACATGTCCGATGCGAAGAACATCGCAGCATTCGCGCAGTCCGCATCATCGGGGATGAAGCCCAGCGGGATGGCTTCCGTGATCTCCGAGACGACCTGCTCGGGCGTCATCCCGCGGCTCTTGGCGCTGCCGTTGACGAAACCTTCGACAGGAGGTCCCCACATCCAACCCATGAAGACCGAATTGACCCGGATTTTGTAGCGCCCCAGTTCTTTGGCCAGCATCTTGGCCGCAGCGCTCAGCGCGCCCTTGGACGTCGCGTAGCCGGACTGATAGTCGATCGGCTTCTTCTGGACCATCGAGTTGACCATCACGATCGAACCACCGCCGCGCTTCTTCATGTGCGGGACGACTTCCTGGCTGAGATTCAACGACCCAAACAGATTCACGTCCATCGTCTTGCGCCAGTCGTCGAGATCGCTGTCTTCGAACAGCGCGAAACGGCCGGGCGTGTAGGCGCTGTTGATCAGCACATCGACGCCCCCGAACTTCGCGACAGCCGCGTCGACCAGCGCCTTGCACTGGGCGCGATCGGCGATATCGGTCGACATCGCGAGTGTTTCGACATCTCGCTCGCGTAGCTTTGCCTCGATTCCATCGAGAAAGCTCTGGGTACGCGCAGCCAGAACGACCCGTGCCCCTTCGCGACCCGCTGCAAACGCGAGTTCCTGGCCCAGGCCCGGTCCAATGCCGGACACGATCACCACCTTGTCTTTCAACAGCATCTCTGGTCTCCCGGATCACCGACGGTGCCGCCGGTCGATGGATCCTAGCCTGCTAGTGCGAATCCCCGGGGATTTCTTCACCGGCGGAGGGTTGCCCGAATTCCGTCGAGTGCGCTCCTTGGAGCAGGATCATCGACATCTCCCGTGCGAGCGAGTCGTCGTCGGGGTGACGATCCTTGGTTTCGCGCACCAACGCCGCCAGATCTTCCATCGATCCGCTGTGGACCAGCTCGGTGGCGCGGCGCAGCAGGGTTTCTCGATCGACGGCGACGGCATCGGCTTCGGCCAGGACCCTGTACTCGTTCGCCGTGACCCAAAGAAGTGGTGACACACCCGCAAGCACAGCGACACAGGCGAGCAGCGACCGGACCCACGTGCTCACGAGAGTTCCTTCCGACGAATCGACCAGATGAAGCCGTCATACCAGAAATGCATGATCGACACGACCAGAAGGGTCGCCTCGAACAGCTGCAGGGAAGAGTCCTCCGTCAGCCAGTAGCCGGTCGACCAGATTCCGAAACAGGTCGCCGTCATCACGAAGATCGTCAGCGCGATGTAGCGTCCCAACTCGAAACGCTCGAGCCCCAATTTCTTCGTGATGTTCTCGTTTTCGGTGTACCACACGATGAAAAAGTACTGGAGAGCGTGGAAGAAATTCATCACGAAGAACGCTTCGGCGAAGGAGTTGAAGCCCCAGCAGACGATCGAGACGACGCCCAGTATTGCGTAGAGCGCAACCTTCTGAGTCGAGATCCGATAGCCCTGTTTCGACAGCTTCCAGTAGCTGTAGACGAAATACGCCGTGAACAGGGTTCCGAAAACCAGAACGCCGTAGGTAAGGTAGCGCGCGTATCCCATTGCGACGGCCGGTGCACCCATGAACAGCAAAGAGCTGACGCGCTCGAAGGTGTAGAAATCATCGAGGTGAATCACGAGTGACGCGCCGCCGATGATCGGTCCGGCGTACAGCAGCAGGCTCCAGACCTGATCGAGCCGGCGCCCAACTTCGGGATCATTGCCGGCGCGTAGATCGTAGAGGCGGCCGATACCAAAGGTCTGCATGCTCGAGTGGTACACGTCCCACCAGGTCGCCAGAACTCCGACCAGAAGCAGCGTCCAGGTCGAGGTGTACACGGACAGGAACAACAGAATCGGTGCACCGACGAAGCGCATTCGGTGCTGCCGAAAGATCGATGCGTTGAGATGGCTGCGAAAGAACACGAGTACGAGG
>JAJDAM010000886.1 GCA_029261905.1 Deltaproteobacteria bacterium | reverse complement strand
GAGCGAATTCATGTAGTCGAGCAGGTTGCCGCCCTGGCCGGGAATGACCGTCGTGCCGACTCCCAGCACGTTGTCTCCGGAAAACAGCGACCGCTCCTGCTCGAGAATGAAACACAAATGATCCTCGGCGTGTCCCGGCGTGTGCAATGCGCGCAGCGTCGCGCCCTCGGTCTCGATGATCGAACCGTCATCGATTGGAGTGATCTCGACGTCATAGCGCTCGTCGATTCCCTCCCATGGCCGCTTGGACACCCGAAGTCGGCCGTATCGCTCGATGACGGCCTGGGCGCCGCCGATGTGATCGGGGTGGCCGTGGGTGAGAACGATCTCTTGAATCTCCTCGCAACCTGCATGCTCGAGTGCTTGCGCGAGTATCGGCATGTACTCGGCATGGCCGGATCCGGTATCGAGCAGGATGCGGCTCTTGCCGGTTCCGACCAGATAGGTGTTGGTACCCGGGCCGGTAAATACGCTCGGGTTCTGTCCCAGCGCGACAACGACCCGTTCGGACCAGGTATCGATATCGGGGAGTGCGAGACCAATCATCGTCGGGGGGGATTGGGACACGTGGCTACTCCTTGAATGCGGACAACGTTCGAAATCATCGGCAAGCTGCTTCGATCATTCTCCCGCCAACGTCATGTTCGCGATCCGGAGCGAGGGGGAGGCGATTCGGCCCATCCACAACAGATCCGATCCGATGGCGTCGATATCGTTGAGCATGTTGCCGAAGTTGCCCGCAATCGTGACCTCTTCGACAGGGCGAATGATCTCGCCGTGCTCGACCCAGAGTCCGGCGGCGCCGCGGGAGTAGTCTCCTGTGAGCGGATTGAACCCCATCCCGATCAGTTCGGTGGCGATGAAACCTCGGTCGGTGCTTTCGATGATCTGTTCGAGCGTGAGGTCGCCCGGTTCGAGCCAGACATTGGTCGGGGCTGCTGTAGGAGCGCTTCCCGCACCACGAGACGCGTTGCCAGTAGAACTCATGCCCAACTTGCGCGCCGAATAGCTGTCGAGCAGATAACTCGACAATTGGCCGTTCTCGACCAGCAACGTGCGGCGTGTGGGCAGGCCTTCGCCGTCGAAGGGCTTGCTGCCCAATCCGCCGCGAAGTCGACCGTCATCGATCACGGTGATCGAATTCGCAGCGATGCTCTCGCCCAGCCGGCCGGCGAGAAAGCTCGTTTCGCGGTACACCGAGTAGCCACTGATGCAACCCACGAGTTGGCGAATCAGGCTGGCGGCGGTCATCGGGTCGAAGATCACCGGGACTTCGCAGGTCTTGACCGGTCGACTGCCCAAGCGTCGCAGCGCGCGCTGCGCGGCTTTGCGGCCAACGGCGGCCGGGTCTTCGAGATCTGCCAGTCGCCGCGCGACGGTCATCCAATAGTCGCGTTGCAGTGAGCCGTTCTCTTTCGCAACGGGTTCTGAAAACAGCGAGTGGGACGCGGATTCGTATTCTCCGAAGAAGCCCTTTGAATTTCCATACGCGATGTGAGAGAAGCCCGAGGAAACCTGCGAGCCCTCCGAGTTGTCGATGCGGACATCTGTCGCACGTGCGGCGGCCTCGGCGGACATTGCGGCTTCGATGCGCGCCTCGACGTCGACGGCTCGGTCGTCGGGGTCGAATAGCGCGAGATCGGGCTCGTCATCGGAAAAACCGCCGTCCGGCAGCCCGGCCGTCGGGTCCTCCGCGGTCGCGCGGGCGAGAGCCACGGTTTGCTCGGCCATCGTGTCGACTGCGTCGGCCGAGACATCGCTGGTCGACGTGGTTGCGCTCCGGGCGCCTCCGGCGCCGCGAACCAGTGCACGGATGCCGAGCGTGCGTCCACGCGCCTGGCTCACGAAGTCGATCTCCGCATCGCGGACGCGGGCTTCGATTTCATCTCCCTCGACCAGGACCGCATCGACTTCATCGGCACCCGCGCCACGGGCCCGCAGCAGTGCTCGCTCGATGATCTCGCTCGCCTTCGACTGACTCAAGCTCCTGTTCCTCCGACGGTGACTTCATCGAGCAGGATCGTCGGGAGGCCAACGCCGACCGGAACGCTTTGGCCATCCTTGCCACATGTACCGACACCCTGGTCGAGCTCCAGGTCGTTTCCGATCCGCGACACGCGCGTCAGGATGTCGGGTCCGTTCCCGATCAGGGTCGCTCCTTTGAGCGGAGCGCCGATGCGACCGTTCTCGACCTGGTAGGCCTCGCTCACTGAGAAGACGAACTTTCCGCTGGTGATGTCGACCTGGCCGCCGCCGAACGACACCGCATAAATGCCCGAGGAGAGCGATCGCAGAATGTCTTCCGGGTCATCCTCGCCGGCGAGCATGAATGTATTGGTCATGCGCGGCATCGGGAGGTGCGCATAGCTCTCGCGCCGGCCGTTCCCGGTCGGTTCGACTCCCATCAGTCGGGCATTGAGTCGGTCTTGCAGGTATCCCGTGAGGATGCCGTCTTCGATCAGCGTGGTTCGCTGTGTAGGCGTGCCTTCATCGTCGACGTTGAGCGAACC
>JAJDAM010000885.1 GCA_029261905.1 Deltaproteobacteria bacterium | reverse complement strand
CGTGCGGGTCGAAATTGTGAATGAATAGAAAGAACGGCTCCCGCACATTTCTGAGCCACGGGATCGCGATCGCATTGGTCGCCTGGGCGCGTCGATCGAAGCCCTCGAACTCGTGTTTGGACCAGAACCCGCCGCGGTTGTGGACCGTTTCACCGACGATCGAAAACGAGGCATCGTAGTCGTCAAACCCCTGGTCCCATCCAAATCGGGGATCGAGTACGAAGCTCGAGACGAACGCGCCGGTCGAATAGCCCGCTCGGCGAAACACCTCGGCCAATGTGTTCAGATGCGGCGAAAGCGTCGCCCCGTTTCGGTTCACGCCGTGATGTTGCACGTCGAATCCGGTAAAGAGCGTCGCATGGCTGGCCGCCGTTTCGGGCGCCGGGGCAATGGCTCGATCGAAAAGAACACCTTCTGTCGCGAGCCGGTCGAAACCGGGGGTCGGCGCTGGCCCGCCATAGCTCCCGAGCGCATCCGCGCGCAGCGTGTCGACGCTCACCACGATGACGTTCGGGCGATCGCTGTTCGCATCTCGGCATCCTGCGAGCGTTGCCGACACTATGACCGCTACAGCGAATCCGAAGGTCCAGATCGCGAAGCGCCAACACGACGTGCGTACGCGCATCAGCCCCCCGGTTGCCAATCGATCGGTTCTCCAGCCTCGGATGGATCTCTGCCGTTGAGGGTACGTGTTCATTTGGCTTCGCGACACGTAGCGCCGACTCGACTGTACGCTGGCGCAGTGGGCCTCTGGGATCAGTGCCCCTTCGAAGCGACCCGGTCGACGCCCGGCTACAGTGGCACGCCTGTCTGGTCCTTGAGGGGGTTCCCGTGGCGAACACCAGCTCGACTCGAGCCCCGAAGATCGAGTTCTTCTTCGACTGTTCGAGCCCCTGGACGTATCTGGCGTTCCATCGAATCGGGCAGGTTGCCCACGAAGGCAACGCGCAGCTCGAATGGCGCCCGATCCTCGTCGGCGGCGTGTTCAACGCGGTCAACGACAGCGTCTACGAACAACGCGCCAATCCGACGCCAGCGAAGCTTCGCTACTACGCAAAGGATCTCGCGGATTGGGCGCGCAACTACGGGATCCGCATCGGCTCGCCCTCGGTATTTCCGGTCAACAGCGTCAAGGCGATGCGAGGTGCTTTCGTCGCGCTGGAGCACGACCTGCTCGTCCCGTATGCACGAGCCGTCTTCGAGGCCTATTGGGGCGATGACGTGGACATCTCGCAGGATTCGGCGATCACGGCGATCGCCGACCGTGTCGGGATCGAGAGCGCAGAGCTGCTGGAGAAGATCCGACAGCCGGTCTACAAGGCGCGGCTTCGCGACAACACCGACGAGCTCATCGCGCGTGGTGGTTTCGGCTCGCCAACGATGTTCCTGAATACCGATGACATGTATTTCGGAAACGACCGCCTGGGACTGTTGGCTGACACGCTTCGCAACCTCCAGCAGACCCATCCGCATTGAGTGATTCGAACAAGCGCGGAATCGGGAAGTTGCTGAGCTACCTGGACATCGAAGCACTCGACAGTGATCTGTTTCTGGGTGATCCGGGCAACGGCAGCGGCCGGTTGTTCGGCGGAATGGTCGCCGCACAATCGGTGATTGCAGCCGGTCGCACCGTTGATCCGGAGCGCTCGCTGCATTCACTCCACGCGTACTTCCTGCGTCCGGGTCGACACGGGGTTCCGATTCGATTCGTGGTCGACCGCATCCGAGACGGTCGGTCGTTCACCACGCGACGCGTAAAGGCTCACCAGCGCGGAGAGGCCATCTTCAGCTTGTCCGCGAGTTTCGCGAAGCCAGAGGAAGGCATCTGTCACGAGGATCCGATGCCGGACGCACCCGATCCGAGCGACGGGCTACCCGAGTGGGAATCCGCTCGCGCGAAGGCGCTGGGGGACGGCACGGCCAAACGGGGCGACAGCGCAGTCGAGGTGCGTCTGTGCGACCCGCTGGAAACGGGTGAAGTCGGCGAGGCGCGCCATCGCAATTGGCTTCGGGTTGCGGGCTCGCTGCCCGATGATCCACTGATCCACACGGCCATGCTCGTGTATGCGAGCGACCGCACGCTGCTATCGGCGGCCTCGCGGCCTCACGGGTTGCCGTGGGGTAAGCGGATGGCGGCGAGTCTGGATCACGCCGTATGGATCCACCGCCCGGTGCGATTCGACAGCTGGCTGTTGTACGCCAGCGAGAGTCCGATTGCTCGATCGGCTCGGGGACTCGTGTTCGGCGCCATGTACTACCAGGACGGGGGTCGCGTAGCGACGGTCGCGCAAGAAGGGCTCATCCGAACTCTCCGAGGCGATTGACTCAGCCTGATGTCCCCGCGGGGCAAGCTCACTGCGAGAGCCCAGCAAATTGCGCGATGGCCTTGCAACCCTGCGTCGCCGCGATAAATTCCCGAGTCCCCGCGATCGGGGCAGGAGCGAATCAATTGGCCAAGCTATCCCAGGTACTGCGCGACGAGAAGCGCACAAAACTCATCGCGAAGTACGCCGAGAAACGGGCCGAATTGAGGAAGCGTCTGAACGACGCGAACCTCTCTGTCGAAGAGAAGATCCAGGTCCAAGAGCAATTCGCCAAGCTACCCCGCAACTCGTGCCCGACGCGCCACAACAGTCGATGCAAGGTTTCGGGTCGTTCGCGCGGTTACTACCGAAAGTTCGGCGTCTCGCGAATCGCATTCCGAGAGCTTGCGCTGAAAGGCCAGCTTCCGGGCGTTCGCAAGTCGAGCTGGTAGAGCACGACCTCACCCGCCGATCTTTCGCGAAGACACGCGGAAGTCCCGGATCCACTTACAGAAAAGAGAATTCGAGTGAAAGCAGACACTCATCCGGACTATCACAAGGTCCTGTTCGTCGATACCGCCACTGGAGACGAGTGGGTGACGCGGTCGACGCTGAAGTCCAAAGAGACCCGAGAGATCGACGGTGAAGAAATTCCCGTCGTCAAGCTCGAGATCTCGGCATACAGCCATCCGTTGTGGACGGGCAAGATGCGCGAGATGGATTCCGACGGGAAGATCGATCGGTTCCGACGCCGCTATGGCAAGAAATAAAGGCAAGAAATAAAGGCAAGAAGCAAAAGCAAGAAGTAGCGGGCAGCCGTTCGCGAGCCGTTCTGAAAAGTCACGGAAACAAGGCAGGTCATCGAGGAAATCATGGCGCGAAGATGTGAGCTCACGGGCAAGGAACCGCAGTTCGGGCACAACGTCTCTCACGCGAACAACCGAACCAACCGCCGTTTCAATCCCAACCTCCAGAAGGTCACGCTGTACAGCGACGCGCTTCGACGCTCCGTCCCGCTGCGGATCTCGACCCGAGCGTTGCGATCGGTGCAGCACAACGGCGGCCTCGACACGTATTTGCTCTCGCGCCACGATCACCACCTTCCGGAGCCGGGACTGCGTTTGAAGCGGCAGGTCCAAAAGGCGCTGTCAGGTGGTCCCAATCCTGCTCCCAATCCCGCCCCCGGGAAGTCGGGCCAGGCCGCCTGAGTTACCATCCCCCGTCGAGATGACGGGGTTTCGGTTTCTGCACCTCGCCGACCTCCACTTGGAGACGAGTTTCGGCGGTCGGCCTGCCACACGTGAACGTCTGAGACGCGCGACCTTCGAAGCTTTCGAAGCCGCAGTCGACTACGCGATCGAGGGTGAGCTTCACGCTGTCGTCGTTGCTGGCGACCTCTACGACGATCCGCTGTTGTCGATTCGGACCGAGCTGATGCTCGACCGCCAGATCGCGCGTCTCGACGAAGCGGGCGTATGGTTCGTCGCCGTCTGCGGCAATCACGACCCCGGCGGTCCGCGGCATCGGTCGAGTCGGCTCGGGCTCGAAACCGACCCCGATGGCGCAAAGCGCGAGCGGGTTCGGATCCTCCGCGATCGACACGCCGAAGCCATCCGAATCACAGACCGCAGCGGCGAACCCGTCGGCATCGTGATCGGAGCGGGACACGCAACCGAAACCGAAGCGAGCAATCTGGCCGAGCGGTTTCCGCGCGTCGCCGCAGGACTTCCAGTCGTCGGATTGCTCCACACCCACGTGTCGAGCGCTCGCTCCGCATCCAACCACGATCGCTACGCGCCCTCCGGTCAGGCGGACTTCGAGCGGCTCGAATACAGCTACTGGGCGTTGGGTCACATCCACGCGCGTCAACGAGCGGTGCCCAACCTCCCTGTCTACTACTCGGGCAACCTACAGGGCCGAAATCCGAAGGAGACCGGCCCGAAAGGCGGGTTGGTGGTCGAAGCCCGGGCAGGTGTGGCTGCGGAACCGGAGTTCGTTCAGTTCGCCCCGGTTCGGTGGGAACGCTTGGTC
>JAJDAM010000884.1 GCA_029261905.1 Deltaproteobacteria bacterium | reverse complement strand
GACGAAGCGACAGCGCTGATCAAAGCGGTCGACACGCAGACACCTCAGGTGTTGATCGAGGCCAAGATCGTCGAGGCGAGTCTGGACTTCTCTCGGGAGTTCGGCGCGCAGTGGGGTCTCGGTGCGCAACCGCTGGTCGATGGCTTCGACAGCTCGAGTGGCGAACGCACGGATCTGGGTGGGCAGGATTTGCAGTTCCACAACTCAGCCAACTCCAGTTTCTTCGGGAACAACGCGGTGTTCAGTAACCCGATCACCGCAAACCCGACGGGATTGTTCAATCTGGCTGCGTTCTTGCTGGACCAGAAGCTGAACCTCGAACTGCAGTTGCAAGCGGCCGAGGTCAACGGTGACGGCAAGGTGATTTCGAGTCCGCGAGTCGTGACACTCGACAACAGTGAGGCGTCGATCGAGCAGGGTGTGTCGATTCCGTTCCAGACCTTCGAGAATGGTGACGCACAGCTCGAGTTCGTGGACGCGGTGTTGAAGCTGCAGGTCACACCGCACATCACCGCCGACAAGAGCATCATCATGAAGATCGCAGTCAACCGGAACGCGCCGGACACGAGTGTGTTCACACTGACCGGTTCGCCTGCGATCGCGAAGAACCAGGTGAAGACCGAGACGTTGGTCAAGGACGGCCAGACACTCGTTCTCGGCGGCATCTACGTGGTCGAGAAATCGGATCGAGAGTCGCGCGTGCCGTACCTGCACAGCATCCCGATCATCGGAGCCGCGTTCCGCAGCAACGAGCACAGCGAATCCCGAAAGGAATTGCTGATCTTCGTGACGCCGCGGATCATCGTGACGCCGGAGGGAGATCTCTGATCCGGCAACCGAGCGCCTGACTCGATCTGGGGCAGGCGCGAGCGGATGAGTTGAAACGATGCGAGGGGGGCTTGTGCCCCCCTCGTTTCGGTTTTGGGGCCCCGCGCTCTCGGTCGCGGGGCCCGACATCTGAATTCCGATATATTGTCCGCGCGATGAAGAACGGTCCGGTCTGGTTGGTGGGAATGATGGGTGCAGGGAAATCTGCGGTGGGCCCCGTTTTGGCCAATCGGTTGGGACGGCGCTTCGTGGATTCGGATGCGGAAATCGAGCGCAGCCTGGATCGAACGATTGCCGAGATCTTCGAGCACGATGGCGAGGAGGTGTTTCGCGCATGCGAGCGAGAAGTGATCGAATCGTTGAGTGAAACGGACGCCGTGGTCGCACTGGGCGGTGGCGCGATCGCGCAACCCGGAGCGATCGAGCTGCTGGGCCGGTCCGGAAGGGTCGTCTACCTCAGCGCGGCCGTTTCGACATTGCTTCGCCGGCTCGGCGACTGCTCGACTCGCCCGTTGCTGCGCGATTTGGACGGAACCGCCCGGGCCGCCCGATTGGCTGAATTGCTCGAGTCGCGCCAGGCCGCCTACCTGTCGGCCGCACTCGTTGTGGATACCGACGGCACCACTGTGTCACGGGTGGTGGACGAAATCGCGCGAGGATTGGAGGACATCACGGGTTCCGAGGGGATTGCATCGTGACACCGGCTCGCCGCAAGACCACACGCACGGGGACGCGCACGCGAACGCTGCGCGTCGAACTGGGCGAGCGGAGCTATCCGATCCATATCGGCGTCGACACGCTGGAGCGGGCAGGGCGCGCCATCTCGCGATGCGCGCCTTCGAGCCGCGCGGTCGTGGTCACGGTCCCTGCCGTAGGACGCCGCTACGGAGCCCGATTGGAGCGTGGTCTCCGAGGCGCGGGGTATCGCGTCCGGCGAATCACGGTGCCCGATGGAGATGCCAGCAAGAGCATTCGACAACTGCACGGCCTCTGGGACCAGATGATCGATTTCGGTGCGGACCGCAACACACCGGTGATCGCACTCGGCGGCGGTATGGTCGGAGATCTGGCGGGTTTTGCTGCGGCCACCTATCTGCGCGGTGTTCCCTTCATCCAGGTTCCCACCACGATCCTCGCGATGGCGGATGCCAGTATTGGTGGAAAAGTCGCAATCAACGTCCCGCAAGGGAAGAACCTGGTCGGCGCGTTCTACCAGCCGCGCATGGTCTGGATGGACATCGCGACCCTGCATTCGTTGCCCAAGCGCCAGCGCGCCGCAGGATTGGCCGAGGTCGTCAAACACGGCGCCATCTGGGACGAGGCGTACTTCGCGGGCCTCGAGCGCAATACCCGCGGGCTACTCGAACTCGACCCCGGTGTGTTGATTCCCGCATTGAGTCGCTCGTGCGAAATCAAGGCCCAGGTGGTGTCCGAAGACGAAACCGAGCGCGGGCTCCGCAAGCTGCTGAACTTCGGACACACGCTGGCGCACGCGGTCGAAACCCTCGGGAAGTACCGCGGTTGGGTCCACGGAGAGGCCGTTTCGATCGGGATGCGGTTCGCAGCCGAGCGCTCCGAGGCACTGGGATTGGCCCCCGCGGGCACGGCTGTGCGAATCGCATCGCTGTGCGAAGGTCTGGGACTTCCAACAGAGATGCCCAATCATCCTCGAAAGGCTTATCTCCAGGCGCTGCGCGTCGATAAGAAGATGTCCGATTCTCGCATTGATTTCGTCGCGTTGACGGGGATCGGAGCCGCGCGAACCGTGCCGCTGTCACCGCAGGAGATCCTTCGGGCGCCTGCCAAAGCGACACGGAAGAAAACGGGAAGCAAGGGGACCCAGAGGGTGGTTCGGTGACTGAGGATTCGGAATACACAACTGAGAACGACCTCGATCCGATGCGAATCGAATCGGCGTCGCAAGACACGCCCGCCACCGCGGATGAAGTGCTGCAGTTGGCGCGTGGAATGCTGGAACAGAATCGCAGCGAAGAGGCACTCACGCTCATCGAGCAGTACGCGCGCCGAACGTCGACCGGCCCCGTGCCCGTCGAAGTCGAGCCGCATGCGGTCTTCGACGCCGGCGTCAGTGATCACGAGTTGGAACTCGCATTCGAATCGGCGGAATCCGATCGAGAGCAGATGCTGGATGCAGACGAGATCGCCGAACGGGCGATCCGAGAGACGGATTCGGACCGAGGTCTGGAAGAAATTCCGGACGCCGACGAGGATTTCTTCTCGTCGGGTTCGAGCTACGCGACACGAACCGTTGCGACGCTGCTGGAACGGCAAGGGGACGCGCCGACCGCATCGAAGATCCGCGCGATGGTCGAGGATTCCGGACCGTCGAGTGGCGTCGCTGCCGAACCAAGTGCAGCGGATTGGGGCGATCCGAGCCCGGTTGGTTCGAACTCACCCATGCGAGATCGCCGTACTGCCACGATCATGGAGCTGGAACGATGGCTCGTCAATCTTCGAGGAGTAGCGCATCAATGAGCTTTGCAGCCATCTTGAGAACGATTGTCGAAGAGTGTGGCGGGGGGATCGGTGCCGCGCTGATGGGCAACGATGGGATCCCGATCGATCAGTTCTCCCGCGAAAACCGCGCGGACGAGAACGGCAATGACTTCGATGTGGACACGGCGGGTGTCGAATTCGGTCGGATTCTCGAAGACATCCGCAAGACCTTCGACTCGCTGGCAGGCGGCTTGGTGGAAGAGACGATCGTCCGCGGCGCTCGGTTCAGCCTGGTCTTCAGGACCGTCGACGAGGAGAACTTCCTCATTGTCGCGATCGAACCGGATGGCAACCTGGGCAAGGCGCGCTATCTCATTCGACGACATTTGCTCGCCATCCGCAGCGAACTGTAGGAGTCCGAGCGGCCAGCGGTGGGCAAGACCCCAGGAGGTCGTCGCCCGTGCCCGAGTCACTGCGGATCCTCGTCGTACACGGTCCCAATCTCAATATGCTCGGTTCCCGCGAGCCTGAGGTGTACGGCACCACCACGCTCGAAGAGATCAACGCCGATCTCGAGTCGGCAGCGAAAGAGTGGGGCGCCGAGGTCGAGTTCTTCCAGTCGAACCACGAAGGGGCGCTGGTCGACCGGATTCAAGAAGCCCAATCCTGGGCGGACGGTTTCGTGATCAATCCCGGAGGCCTCACGCACACGAGCATCAGCCTGCGGGATGCTCTGGTGGGAAGTGGTCTGCCCGTCGTCGAGGTACACCTCTCGAACATCTTCGCGCGCGAGGAATTTCGGCGTCATTCGTACATCTCGCCGATCGCGGTAGGCGTCATTACCGGGTTTGGCCCGACCGGCTATGGGCTGGGGCTGAATGCGCTGCTCGAGTATCTCGAGCACCATTCGAGCTAAATGTCGGGGGCCGGAGACTCGTGTCGCGCTGGCGTCTGATTGTCGACGGTCCCGCCGCGGGACCGTGGAACATGGGCATGGATGAGGCGCTACTGGCCAGTGTGGTGGCCGGAGGGCCGCCGACCCTGCGGCTGTATCGCTGGGATGGCCCGTGGCTCTCGCTGGGCTACAGCCAGCGCCTCTCGCCGGATCGGATCGCGGCCTGTCAGCGGGCCGGTGTGGGTGTCGTCACGCGCGTGAGCGGAGGCCGCGCCGTGCTGCACGGCGCGGATTTGACCTACACGATCGCTACCGCCGCCTCCGAACTTCCCGACGGGCTGTCGGCGTCGTACGCCGCCGTTTCGCGCGCGCTGCTATCGGCGTTGGCGCGGATCGACATTCGAGCCGATGCGGCGCCCGTCCACGTTTCCCCCGCATCGCCGAGCGAATTCGACTGTTTCGCCAGCGCGGCAGGGCACGAAATCTGCGTTGGCGGCAAGAAGTTGGCCGGAAGCGCCCAGCGTCGCGCTGGAGGCGGAGTGTTGCAACACGGCTCGATCCGAGTGCTCCCCGATCCGCCAACGGTCGCCGCCGCCTGTGGAATCGCCTCGGCGAGCTCGACGAGCCTGGCCGAGCTGGGGGGAATGCCCGATGCGGGAGTACTCGAGCGGGCGTGTGTCGCCGGGTTTTCCGAGGTCATGGGGGCAAGCTTCGAGGTGGATATTCCGACCGCTACAGAGCGAGCACAGGCTTCCGTCCGAAAGCCTTCTTGAATACGCCGTAGCTAATTCCCAACACAAGATCGGCGAATTCATTCCCTTCGCCTTGCGTCGCGACAGCCCTCAAGACGCGCCCTCGCGCGCCGATATAGAGATGTGGAGTGGGAATCCCACACATCCCTATCAGTAGCAGTCACCGGCGGACAGGACGGGGTCCTTGGCGGTCAATAAACGAAAAGTTCTCGAAGCGGCGCGTAAGCATGTCACCAAGGGTGCCAAGGACAAGGCACTCAAGGAATACGACACGCTGCTGAAGCTGGATCCTCGCGACTCAAAACTGCGTCTCGAAGTAGGCGACGCATATCGGCGTTGGGGACAGGTCGCCGAAGCGAGCGAGACCTACTTGAAAGTCGCCGAGCAGTTCATGAAAGAGGGCTTCGACGCCCGCGCCGTCGCCGTGTACAAGCAGATCCTCAATCTCGATTCCGAATCTTTCTCGTGTTACGAGCCGCTCGCCGAGCTGTACCAGCGGATGGGGCTGACGGGCGAAGCAACCAGCGCGCTGCAGACGGCTGCCGACGGGTACCATCGCGCCGGTGACAAGACGGCCGCGTTGAGCCTGCTGCGCAAGATGGCGATGCTGGAACCGTCGAACACGACGAGCCGGTTGAAAGTCGCCGACCTTCTTCACAAGGAAGGCATGAACCAGGACGCTCTCGTCGAGTACGAGGCCGTCGTAGAGGAATTGCTTGCGCAGGGTGATGCGGAGGCCGTGTCGATGGTCTACGAGCGGCTTCTCGAAGTCGAGCCCGATCGCCTCACATCATTGATCGGCTACGCCCGCAACCTGATCGATCGCGGCGCTGCCGATCGGGCCGAGCCCTTTGCGAGGCGGGCACTCGAAGCCGATCCATCGCCGCCCCACTATGAGCTGCTGGGCGAGGTACTCCGCGCCACTGGCAAGGACGAAGAACTCGTCGATCTCTACCGCAACCTGGCGGAGTTGTATCGCGAGCGCGGGGACGAGGAGCGAACCCGCGAGATCTTGCAACGTTATGTCCCGCCCGAAGAGTTCTCGAGTTCGAGTCCGTCGAATGGATATCTGGATGAGAACGAGCTGTCGCCCGAGTTGGACGGTGTTTCGGGAGATCTGGGCGCTGACCCACTGGATGAGCTGGACGAGTTGAGCCCGCTCGAAGACGATGGTCGCGAAGACTTCGGCGACGAAAGCTCTCTGCTCGACCACGACCTGATGGCCGACGATTCTCAGATGCTCGGCAACGGCGAATCGGGGTTGGGAATCATCGCGAACCTCGATTCTCCCGACGCGCATCCGCTCGTCGACCCGAATGCCGGCACCGATTCGAGTGAGATGACCCGGATCATTCCGGAAGATGCGGTACCGCAGACCCACGATGTCGACCAGTTGTTCGCGGAGGCGAGTGTCTACCTCCGATACGGAAAGCGGGACCAGGCGATCACGAACCTCAAGACCGTTCTCGAGGCGGACCCGGGCCATCGGGGCGCATTGGAGAAGCTGGGCGAAGCGTACGTAGAAGCCGAGGATACGGCCGGCGCTGTCGAAATGTGGTCTCGAGCGGCCAAGCTGGCCGTCGAACAGGATGAAATGGAAGCTGCGAGCGCGATTCGAGATCGCATCGCGGCGATCGATGCGGGCGCGGCGGCCGAGCTGGTTCTGGGCATCCCGAGCAAGACGCATCTGGGCGACCCGGATACCGAAGAATCGCCGATCCCCGATGACCTGCTGATCGATGTGTCGGATGATTCATTCGGCGAGTCGCTCTCGGGCATCGATTCGGGCGATTCGTCGCAGTCCGATCTCGCTGAGATCGAATTCGACGACATCGAGATCGATGTCGATGACGCGAGCTTCACGGCCGGCGATAGCGAATCGCCAAGCGATGAGCCCCAGGCGGAAGTGACTGCGAGTGACTCCATTGGCGGCCAAGCTTCCGAAGCATTGACGTTCGATGGTTCGGTCGAGCGCGATTCGAACCCCCAAAAGATTGGCGAAGATGTCGAAGAGGCCGACTTCTATATGGAGCAGGGCCTGCTCGATGAGGCGGAGGCAATCTATACGCGCGTGCTCGAAGTGGCGCCCAACCACCCGCATGCGCTGGTTCGGATGGGCGAGATCGCTGCCCAGCGAGGAACAATTCCGGGATCGTCCGGGACCGCGAGCGAAGCGGCGCCCCCCGAAACCGTGGTCGATCGCGCCATTCCCGAAGCACCGGACTCGACGAACATCGGCGAACCGCTGCCGAATTGGGACGATGACCTTTCGCTGAGCGATGAACTGGACATCGGTCCGATCGACGATGATCTGGACGGTGACGACAACGAACTGAGCGCAGCAGACCTGTCGGTTGGCTCGTTCGATCCGATCGATGCCACGCGGTCGCGTACAGACGATGCAGAGGGCGATACGAGGGACCTGCCAGAGCTGTCGGACGAAGCGGACTCATCGTTTGGCGAAATCGAAGTCGAGATGGATGAAGACATCGACGTCGATTTCGAGCTGCCGGAAGTCGATTCGGATGCGGGGGGAGCCGAAGGCGAATCGCCGGTGGCGAACAGCCTGCCGCAGTGGGAACTCGACGCAGAGGAAGCCGAGGACGAATCCGCCGCCGCCGCGGACGACGAGTTCGCCGCTGAAGCGGCCGCCGAGCCCGCCGTCGAGCCCGACCCGCAGCCGCGCGAGAACACTCCCGCACTGGCTGTGACGAACATTGATTTCGGTGAGGAAGAGGATCTTCTCCCAGACGCGGATGATCCAGGCGAAATGGCCACCCCCAGCGACATCGCGAGCGAAAACGCCACGCTGAACGCTGCCGACCCAGCCACCGACCTCGCCTCTGGCCTCGCTTCTGACCTAACACCTGACCTCGCCCCCGACAGCATCTCGGATGACGATGAGCAGGGTTCCGATGGGGAGAGTTTCGGATTCGATCTGGCCGCGGCAATCGGGCAGTCCCTCGATGACGATCCGAACGAGAACTCGTCTGGGAACGCGTCGGACACGTCTGACGATGGCTTCGCAGCTGTGTTTGCTGAATTCAAGAAGGGTGTCGACGAGGCGCTGAACGAGGGGGACTTCGAGGCTCACTATGACCTCGGAATTGCGTATCGCGAGATGGGGTTGCTCGACGACGCCATGTCGGAATTTCAGGCCGCGATGGGCAACCCGAACCGGCGCTTGGGATGTTTGCATCTGCTCGGATTGTGCGCCCTCGATGCGGGCCGGCCCGAAGACGCGATCGCGCACTTGCAGACTGCAATCGAGACCGACGACTTGGAACCGGAGCAATTGTTGGCGCTTCGCTTCGACCTGGGGCGATGCTTCGAGCGAAGCGGCGACCTCGAAACGGCGAAGGTCGAATACCTCGCGGTCCAGGCCCAGAATCCCGGGTTCTCCGACGTCGGAGCTCGACTCGAGGCGCTCGACGACCCTGAAAAGCCCGTCCAGGACGAGACCGAGTATGAATCGTTCGACGACTTCTTCGGCGACTCGGCCGACGACGACGAAGACGACGCGGAAGAAGACGAGGCTTCCGAGCCCGAGAGCTACGAGAGCTTCGACGATGTGATCGCAGAGTCGGATGCCGATGATGAGAACGACGCCGACATCGCCGATGTCGAAATGGAAACCGCCGCCGATTCAGAAATCGCGATCGAGCCGGAACCGGATCTTGAACCAGAACCAGGACAGGCACCCGAAACGGTTCGCGAAATCGAATCTGAATCGATCGCTGCAGCGCAGCTCGAGCCGGATGACTTCGCCACCGAAATCGAGGCGGAGCCCGAGCTCCCACTCGAACCCGAGCTCGAAATGGAGCCGACTTCAGTCTCTGAGCCTGAGCCTGAGCCGGATCCCGAGCCAGACCCCGAACCCGAGCCGACGGCTCGCAAGAAGAGAAAAATCTCGTTCTTCTGAGGTGCCCCGTGGAACATCTGCATCACTTCCAACTCTCCGACGACCCGTTTCGCAACGAGCCGATGATGCGCGCGTTGTTCGAGGCCGGGCCCCAGGAGGATGCGCTCCGTCGGCTGGAGCGATCGGTTCGTCAAGCGCGAGGTTTGTCCGTACTGATCGGGGCGAGTGGCTCGGGCAAGACCATCACGGTCCGGCGCCTGCTCGATCGCCTCGAAGACGATGTGTTCGAAGCCGGCATGATGGTCGTGCTGAACGGCGCCGCAGACGCCTACTGGATGCTGAAGCGTTATGCGGTGCAGCTGGGCATCGAAGAGCCCGCCACCGAGCGCGAAGGCCTGATCGCCCAGATTTATGAGAGCCTCGCGATCATTCGTGAAGACGGGCGACACGCGATCCTGATCATCGACGACGCCCATGCACTCGCGCAACCGAATGCGCTGGCCGAGATCTGTGGCTTGCTGAAGCTGGAGTACGAAGAGCGGCGCCTGCTCTCGTTGGTACTCGCGGGTTCCGAAAAGCTGGCCGACGCGTTTCGACGCGACCCGGTCCTCGCCCACCAAGTCGACGTTCGAGTCGAACTCGAGCCGTTCGGTCAAGACGAGTCGGCCGCCTACCTGCAGCATCGGATTCAGCAAGCCGGCGGCAATCCATCGATCCTCGAAGCCGCTGCGATGACAGCACTGCGCGATCTGGGCGACGGATACCCCGGACGGATGAACACACTGGCCGACAACGCGCTGTTCGAGGCCTTCCTGTGTGGTCGCACCGAAATGGCGCGGGTCGACGTACAGCGCGCCCACGCAGACCTCGGCTGGGCGGCCGGCGCTCCCGCGGATCCGCAGCCTGAGACCGCGCCCGAAGGATCCTCCGGCTCCAACGTCAGCTTCGAAGACACGTTGAGCGGCCTCGATGAAGAGCTGGCCGGCGTGCTGAACAGCGCCGGATCAGCCCCACAGGCGCCCACAGACGGCCCGCCAAAGGACGACCTGCCCGAGCCCGAAGATCTGCTCGTCGAGCTCGTCGAGGACTGACACCCCCAGCCCGATTGCCCGCGCTGGCTGCACCGCTATCTTGCCGCCGGATTACAACCGGAAGCGGGGAGGGCGGCGTGGTCACGATCGGCATGAACTATTTCGTACGCGAAGGCAAGGAACAGGTCTTCGAGGATGCCTGCGCGAACGTCATCAAGACGATGGCCAGCATCGACGGCCACGACGAATCCGACATCTATCGGCGCGTCTCCGACGGCAGCCCGGTCTACCTCGTGGTGTCTCGCTGGGAAAACGAAAAAGCCTTCCGCGATTTCGTCTCGTCCGACGCATTCAAAAAAGTCACCGACTGGGGCAAGCTGAACATCCTGACCGGCCCGCCCAAACACACGACCTACCACGAGTAGATCCGACCCCCTCTCCATCCCTCGGCGGGTTGCCTCGAGCAAGCCCCCGTGTCAGTCTAAGACCCAAGCGGGAATAGCTCAGTGGTAGAGCATCAGCTTCCCAAGCTGAGGGTCGCGGGTTCGATCCCCGTTTCCCGCTCCACTTAATTCAAATCTCGGTTTCCTCATCTGGCAGGGCGCGCGGAGGGCGAACCGAGTGCCCGTCTGATTTATGCGCCTCGCTTCAGCATGTGGCTCCCGCCTGCCATCCGGCACGACAAGATCACGACCATCCCGACCATGATCACGGGCAACCCGGACGGTTCTGGGACCGCAGTGACCTCGATGAAATCGATCTCGAGTTCGTACTCCTGATTGGCAGCCGGCGACGCGGCAGGTTGCAGGGTGGCGTCGTAGGCTTGCGCGAACGAATCGCTTGGAGCCCAGAGGTTGACCCGGACCTCCGAGGGATCATCCGGCACGGTACCCACTTCCTCGCGGATCAGCGCGCCATCGATGTACCACTGAACCCGGTCGGGCAACCAGCGGATCTCGTACTCGACAAACTCGGTGAGATCGAAACCCGGTGCACCCAGATGTAAAAAGTCACCCGCCTGGCTGAAGTCGTCATCATCGAAGACATTGGTGAAGATCATCTCGTTGCCGAGATCGGCCGAGAGCAGCTCGAAATCAATCTCGTCGCGAATCGGGAAGTTCAGGCCGAACGTGAAGAAACCGCCCACCAGCCCGCCGGGCGGCGATCCGAGAAAGCGAACGCGGGACCGGATGGACAAGCCCTCTCCAATCGAGAAAGCCTCGAGACTCTGGATCTCGTGACCCCAGAACGAGTCGCCAGGCTCGTTTGCGGTCGGATTGTGGGTGTCGAGCTGCAAGACGACAGTGCCGCCCGAAACCGTGGGGGCTTCGCTCGGTGGCTTGATCTGCGTGCGACCGAAGAATGTTCCGGGTCCGATCGGCAGCCGCCAGACACCGAGATCGAGTGAATTTCCATCGAAGTCGTCGAACAACACCGGCTCGGCATGGCTGATGCCGGCCACCAACGCGATCGAGGCTAGAAGTGCGGACGGTAAGAGACGCGGCATCGGTCTCCCGGAGGGTTGTCCCGCTGGCTGTTGATTCTCAGTGAGCGGCGGCTCGCGGCTTGATTCTAGGCAATGCGCTTTGCAGTCGCCTCCTGCTCGGCCGATCGGAGATCATTCCACCGGCTGAGTTCGAAACGAAAGCCAGAAGAGCCCGGCCACGGGGGTCGGACTCCGCAATTGAGTCTCCGAAGAACCCGGGGCGATTCAGGGTTTCATTTGCTGGCTTCGTGAGTAGGCTGCGTCGGCCCGACCGATACGTCCGCTCAAACCTTTGAGGACATCGACTACTGGACAGAACGCCGCCGCTCGTGACCGTTCCATTGGGTGGCCGCCGCTTACCGCGGCGGTGTAGGGAAAATCGACGAGGTGCACGCAAGCGAGTGGTAAGGCAGGTGGTACTGTGGCCGGGTGAGACTTCAGTTTCGGGTCTTCTTCTACTGTGCGGCGATTCTGGTTCTCGTTCATCTGGCGGGCTGTGAGTCTATTGCTACGTCGAAGCGTGATCGCTGGATCAGTTCGTTCAATGCCGCGATCGCCGCCGAGCGGTCCGACGACCGCGATGCCGTTCGAGCACACCTCGACCGGGCTCTCGAATCAATCGTGGAAACCGATGCCGGCTTCTTGTACATGCGCGCGATTACTCTCGAGTGGATGGCACGTCTGTTGATCGAGGAGGGTCAGATCGACGAGGCATTGGTTCTGCTTGACTCGGCGCGCGCGGTGCGGAACGACTCGCTAGACGACAGGCCGAAACGCATCTCGGGCCTCGGCAACTCTTCCTCGGCCATGCTTGTCCTCAGCGCGGCGCGAAACCTGGTCGAGGCCGGTCGATTAGACGAGGGCGAAGAACTCCACGATCGCTATCTGCGTTTCGTATGGAAGCGATCGATGCGCATCTCCGCCTCCCTTTGGATGGCTGTGACTCTTTTGAATGCGGACGAGCCCGAACGCTCACTGCGTCACTTCCAGGCGTGGACGAAGCTCTCTCCGTTGACGCCGAACGTTAGGACGTACTCGGTAATCCCACACCTCATTCTGTATGCCGATGCTCTAGATGCTGCGGGTCGTCCTGACGATGCGACCGCACTGCGGCTTCGGATCGCGGGGGTCTCTCTTGGCCCGGACTACTTGGCGAGCATCAAGGCGGAGTATGACAAGGTGGCTTTTCGAGCCTGGGAGCCCAACCGGTTGCCTTTCAAGCTACATGTTGGCCGTACCCCGCCCGAATGGCACGAGGCCCCGCTTCTGATGGGTGTGGTACGAGAGGCGGCCCAGAGCTGGACTGATCGGGTTCGCCCGGGCGTTCCCGCCTTCGAGTGGGTCGACGATCCCGAAGGCGCGGATATTGTGATCGACTGGGCAATCACAGCCCCTCGCCAGAATTTGTTGGGACACGCCCTTCCTCTGTTCAGTCACGAAAGAAGACGGATTTTAGACGTTCGCATTGGTGTCGTGATTGGAACGCCGGGCGATCCGGTACCCATTGAGCAGCTTTATCATGTCGTACTTCATGAGCTCGGCCACGCAATCGGTTTGTACGGACATAGTCCAAGTCCCAACGACCTGATGTACCCCTATTTTGAAAAGGGGGGAGTTGAAATATCCGAACGCGACATCGCGACACTGCGCCAACTCCACCCCTGTGCATGGGACGGGCCGGGCCTCCTCGTCTATCGCAGGCCTGAAGCGGAATTTCACTGCGACGACTGACGGCGGAGCGAAGCCAGACCCCTAGTGGCAAGGCTCCTGACCTTCGGCCTACTGAACTGTGGCCGACTAGAGAGAAACCAGATCAAGCCTTGGATAACCATGGTTCACCGCAACCGCCCGATCTGGCAGCGCAAACGCACAGAAAACACCAGAACCGTGGCATCGGGCTTGACCATAGGCATGAAATGAATCATCGCTGCGGGTCCGCGGCCATCGTCACGCGATGGGCCCAATCGCCGGTCAAGGCCGTTGCCGGGATTGAAATGCCACGCACATTCGTCTGGAATAGATCACCATGAGGCAGACGACGGCGACCAACTGAGACAAGACGCGATTTGGCGCTGGTAGGTACGTCGTTTCGGCTGCGAGCGTTGCCAAAGAGGCGCGCGTCACGTCCGCCGCGAAGGCCAAGTCGATAGTCGCCAAGGTGTCCGTCGCCATGTGATAGTTCGGGTTTCGAAAGTTCGCGGTGTCGGTGATGAGCAAAGCCGGGTAACCCGCGTCCCAGAAGGGGGCGTGGTCACTGCGTCGGGAATCGGGGAAGCAGGTCCCCGTGCCGGCGACTTCCGCTGTCAGGACGAAGAGCCCGGGTACCTCTGCCGACGCGGCGCTCGGGAAACTGGCCAGCAGCGTCGCCGAGAATGAATTTCCGACGACGCCAATGTACGTGCCGCTGCTGACGCCCGGGGTGCTGACATCGAGGCAGGGAGGCACGTCGATGAAAGGGGTCTGGCACGGCGATTCGCAGGTGTAGCCAATCATCTCGAGCGAGATCATCCCGATCACATCGACTTTCGCGGCCGCGTATTGCTGAGCGATCCGACTGCTGCCCTGCAACCCCGCCTCCTCGAGCCCGAAGGCGATGAACTGGATCGTGGACCCGAACTTCTGGCTGGCAGCGATCCGCGCAATTTCGAGCAATCCGCCGATGCCGCTTGCGTTGTCGTCGGCCCCCGGCGAGTTGGGTACCGAGTCGAAGTGGGCACCCACGATGAAGATCTGATTCGCGTCGGTTGTGCCCGTGAGTTGCGCGATCAAGTTCTCGCTGCTGCCGACGGGTGCTCTCCCGACGGAATAGCCATAGCTCTCGAGCTGTAGCCGAACGTAGTCGGCGGCCGCAGCGGCCCCACTGACGCTGGCCCTGTCGCCCTCGAGCGCTGCGATGTGTGCGCCGAGGTTGGCCTGCGAAACCTGGCCAGTCAGATCCGCCACGGTCTGCC
>JAJDAM010000883.1 GCA_029261905.1 Deltaproteobacteria bacterium | reverse complement strand
CGCGAAATCGATACCGCGACCGCTACCCCGCTGCAGCGCGACCCCACCCGGCGCACGCTGTTGGTACGCAACCCGATTGCTCGAGACGGCCTGGTCGGAGATCTGGCGGTCGCATATCAGATCCCATCCGTTCACGGCGCTGGGCCCTTCCTCTGGCAGCCGCTGGCAAGTGCGATGGCGATGGACGAGATCGGGACGCTGACCGACCCCCATGTCCTTCGATCTGGTGACCGGACACTCGACCGCCTGGCGGTGCACACGTTGTTGTCGCCAATGGGTCGCAGCGGTCGGGCAGTACACGACAGGCTGTTGCGATCTCAACCAGCCGCGCGCGTGTCCGAGGTCGATGGCTTCCTGAAGGTCGAGCGTTCGACAGCTCTTCCATTCGCTCGCATCGCCGAGCGCGTGTTTTGCGATCCCGAGCCGCCGGCCACCGATGACGCGCCGATCGATGCTGGCGTCGTTGCCTGCTCGGATTCAACCGCAAGCACGGTCGCTTCGTCGCGTGGAAGTGTTTCGGAGATCCGAATCGAACCGGGCGAGATCCGGCTCGAAGCCTCCGTGCGGGGCCCCGAACGCGGCCTCCTGCTGATCAGCCAGACCGACTATCCCGGCTGGATCGCCGAGATCGACGGCGAGGCTGTGCCGATCGTTCGCACCTTCGGCTTCCTGCAAGGCATCTGGATTCCGGCTGGCGAGCACGATGTCCTGCTCAGCTACCGACCTACGAGTTTTCGCGTGGGCGTCGGGTTGGCGGGGATCACCGCGGTTGTGTTGATCGGCGGTGGGATCTTCGAGCGCAAACGCAAGAAATAGACCCGACACGCTCGGGTCGAATCAACGACCGCTCGAGCGATCTCCAACGGTGCCTCGCGCTCGGGCCGGTGAGCCGAATGCCAGTGTGTGGGCGGGAATGTTGCTGGTCACCAGCGAGCGGGTGCCGACGATGCTGTGCTCACCGATCGTCACTCCGCGAAGCACCGTCACATCCGAAGCGACCCAGCAGTAGTCGCCGATCGTCACAGGCTCTGCTTCTTCCGGTCGGTCTGCATCCATGTCGTGCTGGTCGGAATCGAAGACGCGGCTCCCCATTCCGATCCAGACGCGGCGCCCCGTCGTCAGCTCGGACTTGCAGCTGACGTGGCAGCCGTTCATGAAGCCTTCTTCGCCGATCGTCATGCGGGCGCCCGCGAAGGCGACCATGTGGACCGCGCCGACATCGGTTCGCAGCCAGGTCCGCTCGCCGATGACCATCTCGGCCCCCGACTCGACGTAGAAATGCAGCGCTCCTTCCAGGCGATCGGTCACCACGCCCGCACCGATTCGCAGCACGGCCCCCGGCGCCAGGTCGTAGCGGGCGGCAGCCAGATTCGTGCTGGCTGAGGGATCGATATGGAGCCCCGGGTGTTTTCGTTTCAGCCGACGCAGGCGCCATCGATCGTAGGCCTGGATCGCCTTGAGGCGCAGTACCACGGCGCGGCTGGGAATCGCGTTGCCATTGGCCATCAGGCGTTCCCCGGGCGTGGGCTATCGAGGCGCGTTTTGGCCTTCGCGCAGCCGGAACGTGACGAATCCGTGTGTGGGATCATACGGAGAGACACCTACCTGGACGCGGTCACCTGGGATCACCCGGATCCGGAATCGGCGCATCCGTCCCGAGAGCTGGGCTGTCACCAATTTGCCATTTTCGAGTGTTATCTGGTAGCGGCCGCCGCCGAGAATTTTGTCGACGGTTCCGGTCGCTTGTATCAGGTCGTCGCGTGCCAATCACTGTCTCCGTTTCGGTCGATTCCGAGCGGGCCGCAGGGTAGCCGCTATGGCGGTCTACTGCACGATTCTGGTCCGCGGTCTGCTGGCGCCCCGCCTGGCTGGCCATTCGACGGTCGACAGTCGCCGTCGACAGTCGAACCAGAAGAGCTTCACTCGCCTTGTCGTGACTTCGCGCAAGACATGCTGGCTCGGATGTGGCTCGATACGGTAGCCTGCGCGAGTCGGAGAGGTGGCGGAGCTCGGTTGAACGTGCCTGACTCGAAATCAGGTGTACTCGCAAGGGTACCGTGGGTTCGAATCCCACCCTCTCCGCCATTGGGTCTGCTGTCGCGGAGACTCCCAGCGCGCAGTCGCAGTCGGGAACAGTCCGAGAAAATTCCGCCGTTCCGCAGACGAGCCGTCCTTGAAACGGACCGGAGGACTCCATGCCCAGCCCCGCGGACGAGCCGGCCCGATGAACGCTACGAGCGCTCCCTACCGCCTCTACGCGGAGGAGATCTCCTACTTCTCGGCCAAGGTGCGCTGCGCGCTCCGACTCAAGGGACTCTGGTTCGAGGAGATCCGTCGCGGTTACCCGGAGGCCGCGCGCCGCACGGGTCTCCGAATGATTCCCATCGTGGTCACGCCCGAGGATGAGACCTGGCAGGACTCGACCGACATCTTCGACCGGCTCGAGGCGCGTCATCCCGAGCCGCCGCTTCTCCCGCCCACGCCGTGTCAACGGATCGCGGCGCTCCTCGTCGAGCTCTACGTCGACGAGATCGGCCTGTTGCCCGGAGCCGCTTCACGCTGGGGCACGCCCGCCCGCAGCGAAGCGAGCGTGGCGTACTTCGCGGGTCTCTTCGGCCCGAGGGCCCGGCAGTCCGCCGACGCGGTGATGGCCCTGGCGAAGGAGGTGGGCGTCGACGAGAGTTCGCGGCCGGCGATCGAGGCGCACACGCATGCGCTGCTCGTCGCACTCTCGGCCCATTTCGAGCAACACGCCTTCGTGCTAGGCGACCGAATGTCGTATGCCGATTGCGCGCTCATGGGGCTCGTTTACGGTCACCTGTTCAACGACCTCGAGTCGCGGGGGGTACTGCTCCAGACGGCGACGCCCGTCGTCGGCTGGATCGACCGCTGCAATGCTCCGGCCGCCTTCCGCGCCGACGCCTGGCTCGCCGACGACGCGCTCACAGCGACGCTGCACGAAGTGCTGCGAGTGATGGGGATGGATGGGTTGCCGCTGATCCTCGACACGAATCGGTGCTTCGAAGCATGGGCAGCCGATACTGGCCCCAGTGCCGAATTGCCGCGGGCCGTCGGCAAGGTACGGGCTGAGCTTCGGGGCACTCCCATCGAGCGACTCGCGCTGAGCTACAGCCAGTACATGTTCCAACGCGTGACCGACGCTGTGGCGGCGCTCTCGTCCGCCGACCGCGCCGCCGTGGGGTTTGCCCTCAGCGGGACAGGCTGGGAGCCGATCCTCGACGCGACGCCTACGCGGCGCGTTCGCAAGCGCGGCTTCCAGCTGGAACTCGAGCCCGCGGCGTAACCGCCCGGGTAACACTCCCGAGGCTCCTCGCCCAGGCAGGCTGCCTCCGGAAGAACCGACGTCAGGCTCCGAACAGCGCCATCAGCGTCTCGGCAGCCGGGGAGAGATTGCGCCCCTTCGAGCGGATCAGGCTCAGCTGGGTGTCCGGTCCTTCAGTGGGCCAGGGCAAGACCTTAAGCCGCCCCGCGCGTTCGTAGCCCACCAACAGATTGCGAGGGCCGATCAAGATCGCGTCGCTGCGCTCGGCGAGGCGCGCGAGCACCTCGTAGTTGTCGCAGGTCAGGGACGGCGCGTGCTTCGCGCCGTGCGCGCGGGTCTGGTCGGAAGTCCACCGCTCGAAGCGGGGCGCGGTAGATGCTCCGATGAACGGATACTCGGCGGCTTCGGCGATCGGTGGCCGCCGCACGCGCGCGAGTGGATGATCGGGACGAAGTGCGGCCACCAGGGGGCCGGCCGAAAGCGCACAGATCTCCAATCCGTCGTGGCCCGTTGCGACCTCAGCATCCGCGACGACGAAGTGGAGCTCGCGCCCGAGCAGCGCCGGCAGCAGCGTCACTGTGTGCCCCGACCGTACGGTGATCCGCACACCGGGATGCGCGGGGACGAACGCCTCGAGCACGGCCGGCAACGGGCCCAGCTCCGCCTCCGGGTCGACACCGATCGCGACCTCGCCCGTGCCGAGGCCCTTCCACAGAGCCACCTCCTCTTCGATCTCGCCGACGTGGCGGAGCAAGTCCTCGCCGCGTTCCACGAGCCGCTCGCCGAGTTCGGTCAGAATGAGCCGGCGGCCGCGCCGGTCGAAGAGCTTTGCGCCGATCTCCTCCTCGAAGCGCGCGATGCTCTTCGTGAGCGCGGGCTGGGTCAGATGGAGTGCGTCCGCAGCCGCCTGCACCGTCCGGTGTGAGGCCACGGCGAGGAGGTGACGGACATGGCGGAGGTCGATCACAGGGAAATATCTCCTCGAGTTATGAATTCATAAAAAAATACCATTAGATCTTATGATCGGGAAGGTGGAGAATCGGAGTCCGCGAACTCTCGGCGCCGATCGACTGAACGAGAAAACGGGGGAGAGGCCGACATGACCCAGCACACTCCCTCGATCGACGTTTTCTGGTCGTTTCGCAGCCCCTACTCGTACCTCGCCACGGGCCGGCTCGTGGATCTGCATGCGCGCTACACACTCGACGTGCAGGTGCGGCCCGTGCTCCCGATCGCGGTGCGCTCGCCCGAGTTCTTCGCGCGCGTGAACCCGCTGTTCGGACCGTACCTGGTACGCGACGTGCTCCGACTCGGCGAGTTCCTCGGCATTCCAATCCGCTGGCCGCGACCCGACCCCGTCGTGATGAACCCCGATGGCACCTACCCGCTCTCGCAGCCCTTCATTCACCGCCTGACCCGACTCGGTGTCGCCGCAGCGGAACGCGGGCGCGGCCTCCCCTTCCTCGACGAGGTGTCGAATATCATCTGGAGCGGAAGCATCGATGGATGGCACCAGGGGTCGCACCTGGCCGAGGCCGCGGAGCGCGCCGGACTCGACCTGGCGTTGCTCGATGCCGAGATCGAAGGCGACCCGCAGCACTTCATCGACGCGATCGACCGCAACCAAGACGCGCTCGAGGCCGCAGGACATTGGGGCGTCCCGACCCTGGTCTTCGAGGGCGAACCCTTCTTCGGGCAGGACCGACTCGACATGCTGCAGTGGCGGCTCGAGAACGCCGGCTTGCAACAACGCTGACGACTCAGAACAGGAGTCGGGGGAGAAAGACGATGGACCTCGGAATCTTGACCTTCCCGAGCCCCACCGGCTCGGCCGACATGGCGCGCATGGCGGAGCAGCTTGGCTTCCATAGCATGGTGTTTGCGGATACCCAGTGCCTGACACCCGACGTCTGGGGTCAGCTCATGCTCGCCGCGGCGGCGACGGAGCGAATCGAGATCGGAACCGGGGTGACGAACCCGGTGAGCCGGGATCCTTCGGTCACGGCCTCCGCTGCGCTCGGCCTTCAGATAGCGAGCGGGGGGCGGGTCGTGCTCGGGATCGGACGCGGCGACTCGTCGATGGCGAAGATCGGAAGGCGTCCGGCGCCGCCGGCAGATCTCGATCTCTACCTGGAGCGCCTGCGCGCTTATCTCGACGGCGAGGAAATCCTGCGCGAAGGCCACCCGAGCCGCATCGAGTGGCTCGCGGATTGCGAGGTGCCGCGTGTCCCGATCGAAGTGGCCGCGACCGGACCGAAGGTGATCGAAATTGCGGCGCGACGCGCGGACCGGATCTGCTTCGCGGTCGGTGCCGACACCGAGCGACTCGGCGAGTGCATCGAGCGTGCGCGGCGGGCTGCCGAAGCAGCGGATCGTGATCCGGATGCGCTTCGCTACGGAGCGTTCGTCAACTGTGTGATCCACCCCGATCGCGAGGTTGCACGGGAAGCGATTCGCGGCGGCCTCTCCGTGTTCGCCCACTTCTCGGGTTTCCAAGGCATGGACATCGACTCGTTGCCGGAAGGGACGCGCGAGGCCGCGCGCCAGATGCGCACCGGCTACGACATGGCGAACCACGCCGTCGGGTCCGGCGCCCACGCCCAGTCCCTCGCTGCCGACTTCATCCACCGTTTCGGAATCGCTGGCCCGCTCGAGGACGCGATCACGCGCTTCAAGGCGATCGGCGAGGCGGGCATCGACTTCGTGCGCGTGGTCCCGGGCTCCCGCGACATGCCTCGCGAGGTGGCCAGTACCTCGATGCCGGCGCTCGGCAAAGTGGCGGCCGCGGTTGCGACCGAGGCACCCGCGTAGTGTCGATGGCACGGAGCTGAAGAACCATTGCTCAGGCGGGGCAACCCGTTCGAGGAGATCACACAAACGTGAGTATGAACCCGAAAACGAGAAGCGTCATCGTGGTAGGTGGCGGCACGGCAGGGTCCGTGCTGGCAGCTCGTCTGAGCGAGGATCGCGGTGTGTCCGTGACGCTGCTCGAGGCAGGGCCCGACCACGACGCATACGATGCAGCCATCCTCGAACCGGCCCAAGCCTCTGCCGCGTGGGCAGGTGCCACGCCCAATGTGATGACGCCGATGCTCCTGGAGGCGGGAGGCGCGATCCAGATGCTTCAGGGACGGATCCTCGGAGGGACTTCTGCGGTGAACGGCCTCGCCACGCTCCGTGGGCTCCCGCCGGACTACGATGCATGGGCAGCAGCGGGCCTCGAGGGCTGGGGCTGGGACGATGTCGTCAGCACGTTCATCGCCGCCGAGCGAGACCACGACTTCGGCTCCTCGCCCATTCACGGCAACAGCGGCCCGCTGCCTGTTCGCCGGTGGCGTCGAGACGAACTCAGCCGCGCTCAACGCGCCTACTACGACGGAATGGTCGAAGTCGGCGAGCCGGAGGTCACCGACATCAACGACCCGTCTCAGCTGCCGGGGCTCGGCGTTTTTCCCGTCACCATCGACGAGGACGGGCAGCGCGTCACGACCAGCCTCGCGTATCTGACCGCGGAGGTTCGCGCGAGAGAGAACCTCACGATCCGCACGAACGCCGAGGTGGCGAAGATCGCGGTCGCTGGTGGACGCGCGACCGGCGTCACCCTCCTCTCCGACGAGCAGCTCGAAGCCGACGAGGTCGTGGTCGCAGCCGGTGCCATCTGGTCACCGACGATGCTGCTCCGGTCGGGCATCGGACCCGCCGACCATCTGTCGCAGTACGGCATTACAGTCCACGCCGATCTCCCCGTGGGCTCGACGATGAGCGATCACATCGGGCCGGGTATCCCCTACCGCCACGACGGGCCCAGGGGCGGTGTCGCTGGACCCGCTCAGGTCCTGCTGGTCGGCGCCTCGAACGGAACCGATATCGACTATCACGCTTTCCCCGTCGCCCCGGTGCCCAGCGAAGACGAGACCGTGTTCATGATGGCCGTGTTCTCCCTGCGCTCCAGCGGGCGCGGGAGTGTGCGG